>CADCQZ010000048.1 GCA_902803675.1 uncultured Eubacteriales bacterium | reverse complement strand
TCAGCCCCCGCATGCGGAAGCGGGGCAGGGGCAGGTCCTGATACCGGATGCCGTGGGCGAAGGCGAAGAGGGTGAAGGCCGACCGGTCCCTTTTCAGGTACTGGAACAGGGCGCAGGGATGGTCATCGGCCGACGCGATCCGGAGCACGTAGGCGTCCTGCAGGTCCGCCCGAAGGCGCTTGTAGTCCGCGATGCCTTCCTTCAGCCGGTCCAGCTCCGCCCGGCTTGCCCGGGTCAGGTCGATACCGACGCTCATGGAGCCGGTCATGCCCCAGAGGATCCTGAAGTCAAGGGGCGTTTCCCTCCCGTGGATGGGATGGCGCCGCGGGGCGATGTTGCCCGCGCCGCCGGCGGTCCTGGGCGGGAACAGGGTGGTGAAGCCTTCGTGGATGATCATCAGGTCCACGGGATCGGCGTTGTCGCTGCGGTTGACGCGGTCGGCGAAGGGCACCATGCCGAAGTCCGCGCGCCCGCCGCCGGAGGCGCAGTTCTCAAACAGCACGTCGGGGTGCTTTTCGTTCAGGTGCCGCCAGATACGGTACAGGTTTTGGATGTAGCGCACGGTGAGCGTTTTTTGCTCTTCCGCGGGCGCGCCCTGCCGGCCCGCCTCGGTGACATAGCGGTTCATGTCCCACTTGAGGTAATCCAGGGGCGTATTCCCGATCAGATCATCCAGCCATTTGATGGCCCAGTCCCTCACCTCATCCCGGGCCAGGTCCAGGATCAGCTGGTTCCTCTGGGCGGTCATGGGCCGGGCGGGGTCGCGGATCACCCAGTCCGGATGGGCCCGGTAAAGGTCACTGTCCTCGTTGACCATCTCCGGCTCCACCCACAGGCCGAAGAGCATGCCGCTGTCATGGCAGGCTTTCGCCACGGCTCCGAGCCCGTGGGGGAAACGCTTTGGATCGGCCGTCCAGTCCCCCAGGCCCGCGCGGTCATCCACGCGGCCGGGCATCCAGCCGTCGTCGATCACAAAGAGCTCCACGCCGATATCCCGGCACAGGGGGAGCAGGGAGAGGCACTTTTCCTCCGTGACATCGAACATGAAGGGATACCAGGAGTTATAGATGACGGGCCGGGGCGCGCGGGCCTTGTCCGTGTACCGGCCCCGGGGCAGCAGATGGTCCAGCTGCCAGTCGTACAGGATCTCGCTCATGCGCCCGAAGCCGCCGCGGCTCAGTCCTCCGGTGAAACAGGGCGTCGTGAAGCTTTCGCCCGGCCTGAGGGTCCAGGCGCTGTCGAAGGAGCCGATGCCCCCGGTGACGGTGACGGGACCGGCGGCGGGCTTTTCGACGGAGATCTCGTGATCGCCGCTCCAGTGGAGGGCGCCGAAATACACGTCCCCGCTCTCCTCCGTGGCCGCGCCGTCCTCGTCCAGGGCGAAGAAGGGCACGTCCTGGGCCGCGGCGCAGGTCAGGCGGGAGTTCTGCAGCACGACCCTGGCCGTGGTGAGAAAGGCCCGGTTTTTCTGATACTCGCAGCC
Organism: uncultured Eubacteriales bacterium; assembly: GCA_902803675.1. The sequence continues at coordinate 1,110 of CADCQZ010000048.1, read as the reverse complement.
CCAGCGGCCGGCGAAATGGGTCAGGCGCCAGGCCCTGCCCCCGGGCAGATGCCAGGCGGCGCTCTTCATCCTTTCAAGAAGAACGGGGCTGTCCCCGTCGTTTTTGATCACCAGCCACCGGCTCAAAAGGGGCAGATCCCCCCAGGCCCGGTAGTGCATCTCCCGGGTGACGCGGCAGGCCGGGTCCTTCGCGGTCACCGTGAGGTGATCGGGCGAGACGGTGTGGCTGACATACTCCGGCCGCGGCCCGGCGATGCCGTCCGCGCGGCGGATCCATATCACGGGATCGGAAAAGTCCCCCGGCTCGCGGCAGGGCACCTCGGCGCGGCCGACGCCCGGATCGTCCACGCCCTTTAAGGGCGCCGCGGGCAGGAGCTCTTTTTCGGCGAGAGGATACAGGGAATCATCCCGCGTCAGGGCCGGGCCCCAGTACAGATGGCGGATCCGGCCGTCCGCGGCGACGCCGAAGGCGTAGCTCATTCCCGGAAAGGAAAGGTGAAAGATCCCGCGCGTGCCGTCGTATCGTATATCCATGATGATCATCCTCCGTGATGTGATTATAGCGTCCGCCGCGGCCTGAGGCAAGAGGCAGCTTTCCGTTCCGCGGGCCCCGGCGCGGTGAACGGGTGAGAAATGGTTTCACAGAGACTGGTAAATAATGTCAAAACACCGCTTCGGGCCTTGCGTATCAAGGGCTGAGGCGGTGTTTTGCATGACGTGGAAAACGCGCTTTTTTATTGATACGATGTTTATACGATACCGGATCGGAGGAGGAGCGTGACGTATGGAGAGACCGAAACGCCGCGGGCGGGATCAGGGCTTCCGCCGCCTGGAGGGGCTGTACGAGGGATTTGTGAGCAGGCTGGAGGACTATGCCGCGGACGAGTGCTGCTTCCGCCGCCGGCTGGTGTCCCGGGGAAAGGACGCGCCGCCGGAGGAGATCGTGACGCTGGGAGCGGACCTCGACCAGATGAAGACCTATGTGCTGATCCTGGAGGAGACGGAAAAGCTGCGGCGCTCCCTGTACGCCCTGCCCGCCTGGGAGGCGCGGGAGAAGATCGCCGTGGAGCAGGCCAAGGTGAGGCTGATGGAAAAGAAGCTGGAGGACGC
>CADCQZ010000047.1 GCA_902803675.1 uncultured Eubacteriales bacterium | reverse complement strand
CCCGCGATGTGTATTGCTGCGGCCTGAAACAAAAACCTCAGCCGGGCGCCAAAGGCGCGGCCGGATGAGGTCAAAGAAAAACCATATTGAATTTCTTCATTAGCCCGGACCAAGCCTTGGCTTGCGTTCCGGGCGACTTCATTAGCGAAGCGTCTTCATTAGCCCATAGCCCAGGCATTGTGCCTGGCTATGGGCGACTTCATTGGCCAGGGCCAGGGCCATGGCTCTGGCTCTGGCCATGATCGGTCTTTCATGGCTTGTTTCTCATGGAGTTTTTGTGTATAATAAAAGATGAACCATTATCCGCACATGGAGGAACTATGAATTATCCCGTCCCGGAAAAATCGAAAAAGCGCTGGCCGGTCATCCTGGCGCTGGCGGTCTTCCTGACCGCGGCGGTGCTGGCGGTGCTTTATTTCACCGGGGTGTTCCGTTTAAGGGGCAGTGAGGCCCGGGTGAGCAAGCTGCGCTGCGTGGCCAGCCAGAACGTGAAGCCCTACGGGAACGACATCGTGTACTACGACGGCATGACGCTGTACTGCCTCAACAGCGCGGGGGGCGAGAAATGGAGCTACTCCCTGGGCGGCGGGGCGGATTTTGACACCACCGGCGCCAGCGTGGCCGCCTGGATGGAGAACCAGCTCTACATCATCGACCGGAACGGCCGGGCCACCTATAACGACCATCTGAAGGGCACGGTGCAGTTCGCCCGGGGCGGCAGCCGGTATGTGGCCGCCGTGGTGGGGGACGGCTTCAGCCCCACGGTGACGGTGAAGGACCTGTCGGGCATCACCGTGGACGAGGAGAGCAACGCCTATACGGACAAGGCCGTCATGGACATGGGCTTCTTTTCCGGCGGCGAGTACCTGTATATCAGCACCCTGGAGACCTACGGCACCGTGGCGGAGAACACGCTGTACACCATCCGCGTGGGGCAGATGAACACCGGGGAGCTCTCCCTGGGTGAGTCCCTGACGGCGGATGTGGCCTACGCGGCGGGGAAAATGTACGTGATCTCCAGCAAGGAGCTCCGGGTGTGCGACTACCGGGGCACGGTGGACTCGAGCGCCACCACCCTGGTGTACGGCTGGCACCTGATGGACTGGGCCGAGGGCGCGGCCAACGCCGAACTGCTCTTCGTGCCGTCCAGGCAGACGAAAGAGGGCGGGGGCATCACGGAGCTGCGGCTCATCCGCGGGAACAGCGACGTGCGCCTGGCCCTGCCCACGGCCTGCGTGGGCGCGGCCCTCTGCCGGGGGCAGATCTACGCCTTTTCCGAGGACACGGTGTACCGGGCCGGGTACCGGGACCGGCGCTTCACGCCCATCAGCATGAACGTGCCCGGCCGGGTCACGGGCTTCAAGGGCATGACCGAGGGGGGCACGGCCCTGCTGTGCTGCGGGGAGGAGATGTATGCCGTCACTCTCCCGTGACGGTGAGCGGGATGTGTCGGTCTACCTGCACATCCCTTTCTGCCGCAAAAAATGCGTGTACTGCGATTTTCCCTCCTGGGCGGGAGCGGAGGAGATGATGGAGCCCGTCACGCGCCGGATGGAGGAGGAGATCGCCTCTTACCGGGGGCGGGGCCTGAAGGTCCGGGAGGTGTTTTTCGGGGGCGGCACTCCCAGCGTGATGCCGCCGGAGAAGCTCCTGCGCCTGATGCGGGCCGTGAGACAGTCGCTCGACGTGGACCCCGGGGCCGAGATCTCCATGGAGATCAATCCCGGCACCCTTTCGGAGGAGCTCCTGGACGCCCTGAATGAGATGGGCGTCGGCCGGGTGTCCATGGGCATGCAGTCCTCAAGCTCCAGGCTGCTCAAAATGCTGGGGCGGATCCACCGCTTCGGCGACGTGGTCCGGGGCGTGGAGAGCTTAAGGGCCCGGGGCATTTCGGAGATCAATCTGGACCTGATGACCGGCCTGCCCTCCCAGACCATGGAGGACGTGAGGGAGAGCGTGCGGGACGCCCTGGCCCTCGGGATCCCCCACATGAGCTGCTACAGCCTCATCCCGGAGGAGGGCACGGTGATGATGGACCGGCTCCAAAGCGGGGAGTGGACCCTGCCCGGGGAGGACGAGGAGCGGGACATGGTGCACCTGTGCCGGGACATGGCCCGGGAAAAGGGCCTTGAGCAGTACGAGATCAGCAATTACGCCGTGCCCGGCCACGAGTGCCGCTACAACACGCGGGTGTGGCGCCGGGGGGAGTACCTGGGCATCGGCTGCGCGGCCTCGGGGCATCTGATGGGCGTGAGATGGACCAATCCCATGACCATCCGGGAGTACCTGGACGGCGCGCCCGCGGAAAGGACCGTGATCGGCCCGGAAGAGGCGCGGTTCGAGACGGTGATGCTGGGCCTGCGGCTCCTTGAGGGGGTCCGGGAAAAGGACTTCATCCGGGACCACGGCATGGGCTTTGAGGAGGCTTTCGGGGACGGGATGCAAAAAAGCGTCCGGGAGGGCCTGCTCACCCTGGAGGGCGGCGTGATGCGCCTGACGGAGAGGGGCCTGGACCTGCAGAACCGGGTACTGGTGAGAATGATGACGGATCAGGGGAAGGAAACAGCCCGATGAAACGTTGTATAGGTCAGATCGGCAATGAGGAGGGATCTGTGATGCTGAAACGGTCAACGAGAACAGGCGCCGCGCTGCTGGCGGTCATCCTGATGCTGGCGGTCATCCCGGCGGCCGGAGCGGAGACGGTATACGCGATGGTGTCGGGCGCCTCGGCGCTCAACGTGCGGGCCTATCCGTCCACGAGCGGCCAGTGGCTGGGCCAGGTGCCCGAGGGCGCGTGGGTGGAGGAAGTCTACCCCGCGGGGGACAACTGGTACTACTGCCGGGTGGTGGACTCCAAGCTGGCGGGTTATATGTCCGGCGCGTATCTGAAGACCACGGGCTCCTCTTCCGGCGGCGGCAGCGGCACCGGCGTGGTGAACAACCCCGTGCGCACCCAGTACCTCAACCTGAGGGAGTACCCGAGCTATTCCGCGCGGGTGCTGGGCCACTACTATAACGGGACCGTGTGCCAGGTGCTGAGCTATTCCGGCGGCTGGTACTACGTCATGGTCAGCGGGAAGCTCGGCTACTTCAAGGCCGAGTACGTGAAAGTGAACGGCGGCACCGGCAGCATCGCCACGGTGTATACCCGCAACGGCGGCCGGCTCAACATGCGCAGCGCCCCCAGCCTGAGCGGCACGGTGCTGGCCCAGTACGCCGTGGGCACCCAGGTGACCATCCTTTTGAAGGGCACCGTGTGGTGCAAGGTGAGCGTCAACGGCAGGACCGGCTACATGCAGGGCGTGTACCTGAGGACGGGGGCCGGCAGCGCGCCGGCGCCCACCGCGGCGCCCTATGTGACCACCAATCCCGGGTGGCCCACCACGGCTCCCTGGGTGTGGCCCACCACCGCGCCCTGGTCCTGGCCGACCACGGCTCCCTGGGGATGGCCCACCGCCGATCCCTGGAGCTGGCCCACCACGGACCCCTGGTATCCCTACGGGATGGTGACCACCCCGCCCTATGATCCCAGCGATCCGGACACACCTGCCCCCGTGCCGGTGCCCTGGCCCACGGCTACGCCGTACTGGAACCCCACGGGCATGAGCGGCGCGTACTGCGTGGTGTCCACCGGCGGCGCGTCCTCCTATCTGAACCTGAGGGCCCAGCCCTCCACCAGCGCCAAGGTGCTGGCCCAGTGCGTCAGCGGCGCGAGGCTCGATCTGATCGAGCAGGGCGATACCTGGTGCCGGGTGTATGACAGCGCCAGCGGTCAGGTGGGGTATGTGATGACCCGCTTCGTGACGGTCTATCCAGCATAAAGAGGCTGCTGCGCAGCCTCGCGCACGAAAATCTGACGATTTTCGTGCGATGTCAGCAGAGGTATGAACCCTTCACCGATCCTACGGGAACGGTTCAGGGTATCGTTCCGCCCCACCGTACATGCCGCTGGGGCGGATTATAATAGGCGGGTG
>CADCQZ010000046.1 GCA_902803675.1 uncultured Eubacteriales bacterium | reverse complement strand
CTGAGCGAGCTGCAGGACCTGTCCGAGGAGGGCGCCGCCAACCTCAACAAGCTCCACGATGAACTGGGCATCGCCCTGATGATGGGCAATTTCGGCTCCAAGCACACCAATGTGCCCCTTCTGTACATGGTGCATTTCGACGGTCTGGAGCTCACCAAGGACTTCGCCCCCCAGATCCCCGCCAATGAGGACGCCTGCAAGATCGTGATCGGCATCCAGCACATGGCCGTGACCATGGACATGAACGTGTGCGTCAAGGGCGTGGACAACCAGGACCAGTTCGAGTTCTTTGAGGACATCGGCGTCTACAAGGGCCAGGGCCCGCTGATCGGCAACCCCATGCCCCTCAATGAGCTGGAAGACTATATCAAGATGTACGCCCTCAGAAAGGGCCACAAGTAATACCCTATGGCAGGAAGATCGGGCCGCGGGAGAAGAACGCGGTATTACAGGGAGCGCCGGCAGAAGAAATGGATGTCCAGGGGGACGCTCGTCCTCCTGGCCGTCGCCGGCGCTGCTCTCATATACGGGGCGACCAACCTGATCATCTATATCGCGGACACGAACCGCGCCCGGAAGGTCAATGACGAGGCGCGCAGCCTTCTCAACACCGCCGCCCCCGTCGTGACCGAGGCACCTCAGGAGGAGCTGCCCCCCGAGACGCCCCTGGCGACGCCCGTGGCCGTGACGGTCACCAAAGATCCCGACAGCACCCTGGAGCCCGTGGTCACCATGGCCCCCCGGGCCCAGGAGCAGACCGGCACGGCCGAACTGCTGAGCGAGTACACCACCTTGTACAGCCGCAACCATGACCTGGGCGGCTGGCTCAGGGTGCGGGCCCTGCTCCCCACGGTGGATATCCCCGTGGTGCGGGGCAAGAACGACTACTACATGACCCACAGCTTCAACGGCGCCGAGAGCGTCGAGGGCACCGCCTTCATCGACGAGCTCAACTCCATCTGGCCCCGGGACGAGCACCTGTTCATCTACGCCCACAACCTCAAGAGCGGCGAGATGTTCGGCAAGCTGAACCGCCTGACCAGCCTGGAGACCCTGCGCCGCAATCCCTTCGTGGATTTCGACACCCTGTACGAAAAACTGGTCTGGGTGCCGGTGGCGGCCTACGTGTGCTCCATCAACGAGGGTTACGAAGATTATTTCAATTTCTTCGAGACCCGGTACCGCAACGAGACGGATTTTGACAACTACATCGCCCGGGCGAAAGAGCTGAGCTACGTCAAGCTCAACGTGGACGTGCGCTACGGCGACAGGCTCCTCACCCTGGTGACCTGCCATGACGACGAGCACCTGCAGCGCTTTTGCGTGCTGTACCGGCAGATGCGGCCCGGTGAAACGGAAACGGAGCTCCGGTCCAAATATTTCAGACCCGGGGCTCCGGCAGGATAAGGATATCGATGATTTCCCGGCGCGGCTCAAAAGCCGCGCTGTTTTTCTGCGTCCGCGTTTTCGTCTTGCCCGGCGGGATCGGGTGGGGCTTTCCCCGGGGAAGGGGCCGGGGATGAGATCCCGCGGCCCTTACCGTCTTACCATCTTACCATCTTACCAACATTTTTAAACTTTTTAAAAGTCACAGTGTCACAGATACACCCGTTGCTTTTACATTCATATAATTCTTTATTTCCCGGTAATGTTGGTAAGATAAAGGGGATAACCGTTGATATCACTGGGGTTTGACGTCTTACCAGGTATCTTACCAACGTCTTACCATCGTCTTACCATCGCCCTGCCGGGGAGACTCACTGGTTGAACATGGGGCTCACCAGCGCCCGGTAGAACTGGTTCCCCCGGGCCCGGGCGGGATCCAGGCGCTCCTCCTCGAGCTCGCACAGGATCTTGAGCTCCCCGTCGGCCCAGCGTTTAAGGGCGAGGCCCACGTCCTCCAGGCGGCCCCCGACCGCGCCGTACCTTAAGGCCATCACTTCCCAGCCGTTGCGCTTATAGGCCTGCTCCCAGATGACGCGGTGCCGTTTTATAAGCTCATCATAGCACATTTTAAGGCGGGGCACCTCCGTCTCCGCCAGGGCCCGCATCCCCGCCCGGTCGCCCGCGCGGTACTTTTCGGCGATACGGGGCATCAGATCGGCCTTCAGGGCGCAGACCTCAAAGAGCGCCCGGGCGTAAAGGACATCGTCCCGGTCCGGCTCCTTCTCAAGGATACGGAGCGCCTTCCGGGCCCTCTCCCCGGCCGCAGCGGTCTTGCCCGGCTCCGGCCCGATGGGATACATCGGGTCGCACCAGATCAGGGCCTTGCCCACCCGGTCGTCCCCGTCATCGGGATAGAACAGGTCGAAGCTCTCGTAGGCCTCGGCGCTCAGGCCGGTGAGGAAAGCGCCGATCGCGCCTACTTCCTCCGCGCCCGGGACCTCGCCCCGCCAGTACGCCTCGCTGAACAGCGGCAGCTGATGAAGGGCCAGGAAGGGGCTGGTCTCCGATCCGTCGTCCCCCCACATGGTGGCCGTCACCCGTTTGGTACCGTGCCTGAGGCAGGCCCGCAGGGCGGGCTCCATCGTGGCGCGGGTGCGGCCCGGATGAGGCAGGAAGCCGCTCCAGGTCCAGATGCCGCCGGCGAAGGACGTGTCCGGCCCGAAGCGCTCGTGGCCTTTGAGCATCCGGTCGTACCAGTCCTCCTCCATGTGGTAGTAGTCCCAGTAGCACATCTCCGCCCGGGGCAGCGATGCGACCACCTCGTCGGGGATGTCGTTGTCCTTGTCGTAGTACTTCCCGCTGGGGCTGCCCAGCTTGTAGAACATGTCGCTCCAGATCACGGGCTTGAAGCCGTATTTTTCGCAGATGCCGATCATCCGCCTCAGATGGCGCTCCAGGATGGAGAACCTGTCCCGCGCCCCGTGCAGCTGGTAGTATTTCCCCAGGCCCACGGTCTCCGCCTCATCCATGCCGATGAAGAGGGTGCCGGTGCGCACATATCCCCTGAGAGCCCTGACCGCCGCCTCCAGGAAGGCGAAGGTCTCCTCGCTGTCCGCCAGCAGGATGTCCTCCTGGTCCCGGAGGGCGTCGCATCCCCGCCACTGGAGAAAGTTCTCCATATGGCCCAGGGCCTGCATGCTGGGGATGACCTCCACGCCCATCCTGGCACCGTGCTCGTCGATGGCGCGCCACTCATCCCCCGTGAGCCGCCCGCGCAGATACCCCATATAAGGATACCCGGGCACCTCGTAGGTGTCCTCGGTGTACAGCACCGCCATGTCCAGCCCCAGGCAGGCGCTGAAGTCGATGTATTTCTTGACGGCGTCCACCGTCATCACCCCGTTGCGGCTCAGGTCCAGATAGGGGCCGCAGTGCTCAAAATGCCGCTTCTCCCTGATACGGACTTCCTTCCGCCCCTCGGCCGCCGCCCGGGCCAGATGAGTTAATCCCCTCGCCAGGGCCGCGCGGCTCTCCGCCGCGATCACGGCACCCTCCGGCCCCAGGGTGACGGTGAGGCCTTCCCCTTCTTTAACGGTCACATTTTCGGGCACCGGGCGCCCCAGGGTCTCTTCCACCCGGGAACGGATGAAGCGGATATCTTCCTGACTGAAGCTCATTTTTTCTCCTCCTTATCTTTGAGCGCGTCCAGCGCCGCGATCCTCTGGCTCAATGTGGGATGGGAATACTCGAGCCTCACCAGCAGCGGGTGCGGCGCCAGGTCGGAAAAGTTCGCCCGGCTCAGCTTTTTAAGGCCGGAGACCAGGGCGGCGGCGTACCCTTCCTTCGCCGCCTGGGCGTCCGCCCGGTACTCGGCCCGCCGGGACATAAAGGACGCGATGAGCCCCACCAGCGGCGCGATCAGGGCGTATTCCACGCTCATGATCAGGATCACCGCGAAGCCGTAGTTGACCCGGTCGAACCCGAAGGATGAAAACACCTCCGGGGAACTCAGCGTCCACAGGGCCAGGGCGCCCAGGATGAGCATCTGGAAGAAGGACAGGATCTGGTTTTTGAGGGTATCGTGATGAAGGCCGTGCCCCATCTCGTGGGCGAACACCGCGCAGATCTCGTCCGTGTCCATGGCCGCCACCAGGGTGTCGTAGAGCACGATGGTCTTCATCCTGCCGAAACCCGTGAAATAGGCGTTGGACTTGCTGGTGCGGCGGGACGCGTCCATCACCTGGATGGCCCGCACGCTGTAGCCGTGCCGGTCCATCAGGGCGGTCAGCTGTTCCTTCAGTTCCCCGTCCTCCAGGGGCGTGAACTTGTTGAACACCCGGCTGAACACGGGGTACAGGAAGGTAAAGCCCAGCATCAGCACGGTCATGGCCGCGGCGAAGACCGGGACCATCAGGTCCCCCAGGGCCTTGTGGATCCCCATGAGCAGCGAGGCGATCAGGGTGATGAGCACGAGGCTGATCACGAAATTCTTCACCTGGTCCAGGAAGAAGGTCTTTTTCGTGGCGCGGTTGAACCCGTACTTTTCCTCGATCACCATCGTGTCGTAATACTCCAGGGGCAGGGATATAAGGCCGCCCAGGGCGCTTAAGAGCAGCACGCCGAAGAGGCGCATGAAGTCCGTATCCGGAAAGAGGGACGCGAAACGCGCGTACAGGTCCGCGGCGATAAGGGCCATCTCCACCAGATAGGAAACGGCCTTGGCGACCATGCCCCAGCGCACCTTCTCCCCGTGGTAGCGCCGCCAGGTGAGGTAGCTCTCATCGTCGTACACGTCCCGCACGTTCTCCGGCACGGGGTTCATCGCGCTGAGCCGGCGCAGCTCCTCCAAAAGCATCCCGTAAACGAACACGGCCGTCATCACGACCATGGCGATCATTTTATAGTCCATCAGGTCTCCTCCTCCGCTTCCGAAATGAAATCCAGCAAAGTCGCTTCCGTCCCATGGCAGTGGTCATAGTACCAGCAGGGATAGGGATCCGCGCACTGCTCCCCCGGCGGCGTCATGATCTCGTCCTTGAGCTTCCACTGCCGGTTCAGGTCCCAGATATGGTCCCCCACCCATTCAAGATACGCCCGCGCCCGATCCGTGATCTCCACCGGCACGAAGGGATGCTCCTCGTCCGGCCCGTGGGTCACGATGAACACTTTCCCCACCATTACGCCGCAGCGCCCGATGATGTACCACTGGAAGGCCGCGTCCAAAACGAACTGCTCCCGCACCTCGGCGGTATTCTTCACCTCGTAGAGGTCGTAGCCCGTGCCGGTCTTTTTGAGGATGTCGGCGGCGCAGTAGTTGTTGTAATCCATGAAGGCCGCCTCGCAGATCACGTCCGTGCCCCTGAGGAGGTGCTCCTTCGTGCGCTCCACCATCTTCTTTTTGTCCGGGATCTTCGTGCCCGGGCGGTACACCGTCATCTCCTCGTAGGGCCCGAACATCCCCATGGCCCGGTCTCCGAAATCATTGCCCGCGTCCAAAAGCTGCTGTGTCTCCGGCGGGATCACCCTCAATGAGGGCTTGTGCTTGTCCAGCCAGAGCATCCGCGGGCACTGCATGCCCCGCATGAAATCCGTTTTGGTGATACCCAATGCCGCCGCTCCTTTACCCTGTTTTTACCCTCACCGGAGGGTCACGTATCCCGCCTGATGAACACACGCCTGGCCCTCGTCTGAGATGAGCCAGTCGGCGAAGGCCGCCGCGTTTTCGTTCCCGGCGTCATACACCGCGTAATAGTACACCGTGAAGGGATAGGCCCCGCTGCGCAAGTTTTCCGGGCTGGGCGATACACCGTCCAGGGAAAGCACCTTCACCTTGCCGGACTTGTAGAGCGCGTCCACGTAGTACAGATAGCTGTAGCCGATGGCGCTGCGGGCATTGTCGTAGCTGCCCACCTGGGCGATCAGGTCGCTCATGCCGTCGCTGATATAGTTTGCCTTCGCGGCGGTGAGGGCGAAGCCGTCCATCACCATCGCCTCCATGGCCGTCTGGCTGCCGCTGCCGTGGGGCCGCTGGTAGGCGTCGATCCTCAGGCCCTTTTCACCGCCCACCATGTCCCACAGGGGGATCGCGCCGGTGTAGATGCCGCGGATCTGATCCACGGTGAGGCTGTCCACGGGGTTCTCCCCGTTGACCAGGAACACGAAGGCGTCATAGCACACCGGCACCAAAATAAGGTCCTTCCCCGCGTCCAGGGCCGCCTGCCTCTCGTCGGCGTTGGGCCCGGTGCCCAGCACGATGTCCACGGGATGATCCGGATCCATGGTCACGCCCCGGGAGGGGATGGTCACCATGGGATCGGCCTTGCCGTGGATGAGGCGGTCATAGGCGTAGGGCGTGGTGGAGAAATTGACGAAGCCGTTCAGGTCTCCCTCTTCCAGGCCCAGCCACTGGCGCGCCAGCTCCATGGCCAGGGGCACGCACACGGTGGAGCCGTCGATGCTGGGATAGGTGCCCCAGCCGCCGATGAAGAGCCCGTCCTCCCCCTCCAGGGGCTTTACGTCCCCCAGGGCAAAGGCCGACGTGTCCGTGACCACGCGCCGCCAGGCGTCATCCGGCGCGAGGGACTGGTTGATCTGGGAATAGGAACCGCTCTCCCCCAGGGCGGAAAAAGTTCCGGACAAAAGAAGCACCGCGGTCAAAAGCAGCGCGAAAATACGGCGTGTCATCTCATGATCCCCCTCTTTATTCGGGCTCCGCCTGGTCCACGATCCTCAGGCAGTCCCGGTCCACCCAGTGCGTGCCGAAGGCGCAGCGGATGAGGCACCGCCCGTCCTTTTCCTCCAGCAGTTCCGCCTGCTCCCCGGAGAACACCTCCGCTGCCGCGTTCCCCTCCGCGTCCGTGAGGAACACCGCGGCCCGGGGGCTTTTTGATACGAGGATGCCCAGGGCCCTGTCATCCCCGGTGCGCTCCCGCCTGAGCGTCAGGGCGCTGTCCCCGATGAACACGCAGGCCGCGCGCCAGTCATCGCCCTCCCCGAGATAGACGTTCATAAGGCTGCCCCAATAATACCCCGAATCCCGCACCCGGTCAAAGGGCAGCGTTTCCCCCGTCACCGCGTCCAGGATGCCCGGGCCGGGCGTGACGGACGCGTAAGAAAACAGGCACGGCCCCGCGGTGGGCACCAGGTCCTCCGGCTCCGCGTAGAGCGCGTCGCTCCCGCTGAGGGTGTCCGGCAGGTCCCGGATGGTCCAGGGATTGATCACCAACCGGCCCGTTTTTTCGTCGGTCCCGCGGAAATCCGCCATGAGGCCGTCGTCCGTGATCCAGGAGGGATCCTCGTCCTCCGCCCCGCGGTAGATCCTGACCACGCCGGAGCCGTCTTTTCCCCTTAAGTAACCGGAAAAGAAGGCGTGGCCTTCGCCGGGATCCCCGTTCATGCCGGTCTGCCCGTTGTCACCGTTGTAGTGGGTGAAGTCATTGAAGCGGACCCAGAAGTCCTGCCCGTCGTTCTTGAGGGCGGTGAAGCCCTCCGGCAGGCTCAAACGCTCCAGGGACACGCAGTTGTAGAACGCCGTGGGGTCGATGGTCTTGACCGTCAGGGGCACGGTCAGGCTCATGAGCCGCCCGCAGCCCGAGAACGCCTTCCGGCCGATGGACTTGAGCCCCAGGGGCAGGGAGATCGTCTCCAGGGGGATCTCCATCGAGCTGCTCGCGAAAGCCCCGTCCCCGATGGCCGCGGTGCCCGCGGGCACGTCGAAGTGGGTGTCCTTCCGCCCGGCGGGATAGCTCAGCAGGGTGCCCTTCGTGTCGAACAGGATGCCGTCAAGATCCCTGTAGGCGGGATTGCCCTCCGATACCGTGTAGCGCCCCACCGTAAAGTATTCATTGTTGGATCCGATGAGGCCCTCCCCGTCCGAAAGGGACGCGGGCACGATGATCTCGCCGATGGTGCCGCCGATGAACGCGTCCTTTTTCACCGTCCGGAGGCCCTCCGGCAGGCGCAGCTCATTAAGATACCAGCTGCCCAGCCCATCCCAGCCGATAAATTCGAGGGTGGACGGCAGGGATACCTCGCGGGCCATGTCCCCGTTCTCGTCGATCCAGGCGTCCAGGTACGGGCAGCGGATCATGCGGGGCCGAAGCTCCGGCCCGTCCACGCCCGTGACCGTGCCCTCATCGTCGAACACGTACCGGTACAGGCTCCCCAGATGGGTGACGCCCTCTTCCACCGTGAGCACCCCGTCCTCAAAACGGGTGACGGGCACGGGCTCAAAAGCGGCCCTGTCCCCGAACAGGTACGCGGGCGCGCCGCGCACCTGTGTCTCCACATAAGCCAGGGATAGGTCATTGCCCTTCAGCACGCCCGTCAGGCCGATCACCGTGTCCCCGGCCCTGAGGGTCCTTATCACCCGCTTTTCTCCCAGGGGGTCGTCCGTCAGGGCCACATCCCGCACGGCCCGGAGCAGCACGCACTCCGGCATGAAAATGAGATCGTAGTCCGCGTCTTCCGCCCACACCTGTTTCATCCCCGCCGTGTGGATCCAGCCCACGCGGCCCGCGGTGCGGGACACCTTGTAGCGCACCAGGGACCATTCCCGATCGGGAGAGACGGCGATCAGCCATATATCCCCCTTCGTGCTCACCTGGGCCTTGCCCTGCGCGCCCCGCCAGGCGGAAGTAAAGGGCGCCGAATACACCGGGAACATGCCGCCCTTTCCGGCCCCCAGATCCTGGGAGGACACGGGGAAACCGTTAACGGAGAGACTGTTGTCGAAATAAAACTCTTCCGCCCCGGCGGCAAAGGCGAAGGCCGCCAGCATCAGGAGGGGGATGAGCAGTTTTTTCATCATATCAACAATGCCTCTTTTTCGAGATTTGAAAAACGTTGTCTGAAGGTTCTCTGTCTCAATTATGGACGATCCTGCGTATCACACCGATGCTGATCCCCGTCAGCCTGGACGCCTGCCGGATCGATACGCCTTCCTTCAATGCTTTGCCAAGCGCCG
>CADCQZ010000045.1 GCA_902803675.1 uncultured Eubacteriales bacterium | reverse complement strand
GGATCGGGCATGAACGAAACGGCGCTCCGGGAGAGCCGCAAGGTGCTCGAGCGCCTGAAGGGCGAGGGCGGGAACAGCCCCGAAGCGGGGATGCTCACGGACTGGCTGGACCTGATGACCAGCCTGCCCTGGAAAAAAGAAGAGACCCGGCAGATCCTGATGGAGGAGGCCCGGGCCGCGCTGAACGCGGAGCATTCCGGCCTGGACAAGGTGAAAAAGCGCATCCTGCAGCAGATCGCCGTGATGCATCTTCGGGGCAGGCAGCCGGGCTCCATCCTGTGCTTCGTGGGCGCTCCCGGCACGGGCAAGACCAGTATCGGAGAGAGCATCGCCCGGGCCCTGGGCCGCCAATACGTGCGGGTCTCCCTGGGCGGCGCCCGGGACGAGGCGGACATCAGGGGCCACCGGCGCACCTACATCGGCGCCATGCCGGGAAGGATCATCGACGGGATCCACAAGTGCGGCTCCAACAGCCCGGTGATGGTGCTGGACGAGGTGGACAAAAAGAGCCGCGGCTACAACGGCGACCCCGCCGGCGCCCTCTTGGAAGTGCTCGATCCCGAACGGAACTTCTCCTTCACGGACCACTACCTGAACGTGCCATTCGACCTGTCGGACGTCCTGTTCATCTGCACCGCCAACACCCTGGACACCATCCCGGAGCCGCTGCTCAACCGCATGGAGGTCATCAGCTTCCAGGGCTACACCCCCCAGGAAAAGCACCGGATCGCGCGGGAGCACCTGCTGCCCCGGGCCATGAAAGCCTCCGGGATCCCCGATGGCACGCTGACCGTCACGGACGAGGCCGTCGACGCCGTCATCGAAAACTATACCCGGGAGGCCGGGGTGCGCGGGCTCAAAAAGCGGATGGACCAGCTCTGCCGCGGCGCGGCCGTGGCCCTGGCGGAAGACAGGGACGTGAAACTGACCGTGACCCCGGAAGACCTGCAGGACTATCTGGACTCGGAACCCCTCCGCCGCAGGCAGGTGCCCCCGGCCGCGAACCCCGGCATCGTCACGGGGCTGGCCTGGACGCCCGCGGGCGGCGAGATCCTGTACATCCAGTCCATGCTCACGTCGGGCAGCGGCAGGATCACGGTCACCGGCCAGCTGGGCGACGTGATGAAGGAATCCGCCCAGATCGCCATGAGCCTGGTCAAAGCCCTGCTGCCTCAAAAAGCCGGCCTGTTCGATAAAAACGACCTGCACATCCATGTGCCGGACGGCGCCACCCCCAAGGACGGCCCCTCCGCCGGCATCACCCTGACCACGGCTCTGGCCTCTCTCCTGTCCGGGATCCCGGTGCCGCCGGATACAGCCATGACGGGCGAGGTCTCCCTGCAGGGGGACATCGGCCCCATCGGCGGGCTCCCCGAAAAGCTCCTGGCCGCACAGCGGGGCGGGGTCAAGCGCGTGTTCATCCCCAAGGACAATACCGGCGACCTGAAGGACGTGGCGGAGGAAGTAAAACGCTCCCTGGCCATCATCCCGGTCTCCACCGTGGAGGAAGTGCTCACGGCCCTGGATATCCCCGTACACTGGGCGGCCCCGGTGCCGGCCTGAACCTTCTCAGGCACAGGCTCGGTCAGCGCGGACCTGTCCGTCATTTTCCGCCGTTTCCTTTGAACAGCCCGCCGCGGGCAAGTCATTTCCGCGGCGGGCATTTTTATTCCGCCAGGGCCTTCAGGGTCTCCCCCGAAAGGCGGAAGGTGGTTCAGTCATCCATCGGCACGGCGCCGAGGCTCCTGTAGAAAGCGACGGACGGCGCGTTCCAGTCGAGGCAGGCCCATTCCATGCGCCCGCAGCCCCGCTCCACCGCGATCTTCGCCAGCGCCTTGAGCAGCGCCTTCCCGAAGCCCCGGCCCCTGTACTCGGGCAGCACGAACAGATCCTCCAGATAGATCCCTCCCCGGCCCAGGAAGGTGGAAAAATTCCGGAAATACAGGGCGAAGCCCACTTCCCTGCCGCCGTCGCAGACGAAGAGCGCCTCCGCCGCTTTCTTTTCGAAGATCCATTCCCTCAACAGTTCTTCGGTGGCGGCCACCTGATCCGCCATCTTCTCATATTCGGCCAGATGCCGGATGAATCTCAGGATCAGGGCACAGTCCTTTTCCGCCGCGGATCGGATGGTCATTGCCGTGTCTCCTTTTCATATTCTTTCAGAAAGCCTTCCATATAGGCGTGCCGCTCCTGAGCGATCCCGCGGGCCGCGGCGGTGTTCATCTCGTCTTTGAGCAGGAGCAGTTTTTCATAAAAATGCCCGATGGAGGAATCCAGGCTCCTGCCGTGCTCCCCGCCGAAGGCAAAGGTGCGGGCGATGCCCACGGCACCGATGGCGTCCAGGCGGTCCGCGTCCTGCACGATCTTTCCCTCCAAGGTATCGGGCCGCCGCCCGCGGTTCCGGCTGAAGGAGACGGAATCGACGGCCCTGATGACGGCCTCGGCCCGGTCGGGCGCGATGCCCTGCGACGCGAGGAAAGCCCGCGCGTTGGCAAAATCCTTCGTCTCAAACAGCTTGTGGTCATCCGCGTCATGCAAAAGAGCCGCCAGGGCCACGATCTCAGGATCGGCGCCCGGCTCCTTTTCCGCGATCAGGAGCGCGTTCCTGTATACCCGCATGGTATGCTGCGCGTCATGGCCGCCGGAATTGCCGGCGAATAGTTCCCTCACGTACGCGATCGCCGCCTCAACAGTGTTCATCCTGTCTCCTTTCCCGTCCGTTCGCCGGAGAAGCTGCTTTTTTTGTCATCATATACGATATCGCGCGCCTGTCAAGTGATGAAACGGGATAGCATTCCGGGCACGGATGTGATAAAACTAAAGAGAGGGATATCAAACCGTTTTTCGGGAGGGCTGCCTATGTCTCTTGATCCGCGGGACAGACACATGGAACTTTTGGAAAAGAGCCGCTTCACCATGCGAAAGCGGCCGGATGAGGAACTGGCCGCCTGGCAGGACAAAGCCCGCGCCCGGCTGACGGAGCTTCTGGGCCTGCCCATGGAGCGCGCGGAAGAGGATCATTTCCGCGTCGAGCGGACGGAGGACTTCGGCCCCGGCTGTACCGGCATCCGCTTCCTGTTCGAGAGCGAGCCCCATGTGGAGGTGATCTGCCAGCTGCTTTTGCCGAAGAAAGCGCCGGATGAAAAGCTGCCGCTGGTCATCTGCCTGCAGGGGCACTCCAAGGGCATGCACCTCTCCCTGGGCCGGGCGGTCTATGAGGGGGACGAGGAAAAGATCGCCGGCGGCGACCGGGACTTCGCCCGGCAGATCGCCGAGCGCGGTCAGGCGGCCCTGGCCATAGAGCAGCGCGCCTTCGGCGAGCGCGGCGGCACGCCGGAGGGCCCGGCCTGTCTGCATCCCGCGCTGCAGGCCCTTTTATTGGGGCACACCCTGATCGGCGAGCGCTGCTGGGACGTATCCCGCGCCATCGATGCCGTGAAGGCGCACTTCCCGATGATCGACACGGACCGCATCGCCGTCATGGGCAATTCCGGCGGCGGCACCGTCGCCCTGTACGCCGCGGCGCTGGACACACGCATCTCAGCGGCCATGCCCTCCTGCGCGGTCAGCAGCTTCATATCCTCCATCGGCGTGCGCCGCCACTGCGCCTGCAACTACGTACCCGGCATCGCCCGGGAGTTCGACATGGGCGATATCGCCGGCCTGATCGCCCCCCGTCCCCTGATCGTGGTGAGCGGCGAAAACGACGGCCTTTTCCCGGCAGAGGGCGCGAAGGAACAGGTGCGCATCGCCCGCGCCTCATACGAGGCGGCCGGCGCTCCCGGGCGCATCGCGCATGTCATCGGCCCGGAAGGCCACCGCTTCTACGCCGCCCTGAGCTGGCCGGTGTTCGACGCCCTCACCGGCTGGAGGAGCGACGGCGCGTGATCAGAGCGTGCTCTTCGTCGAGCGATCCCGAACGGAGGCGCCCCGCGAAAAAAGAGCCGTTTCGGGATGGCGTAACGCGCTCAAATGTGATAAAACTAAAGAGCGGCCGGAAAAGCTTCTCACGAAGGGGGAACGGAACATGTATGAAAAGCAGAACCGCAGGGAGTGCCTGCTGGCCCTGATCAGTGCCCTGATCGTCGTACTGTGCACCGCCATCGGCGTGGTGATGAACCTGACCACGCTGCACGACGAGAATTTCGACCACATGGGGCTGCAGACCTTCTGCATGTTCACGGTCAACTCCAACATCCTGGAGGCCATCGCCATGGGCCTGGTGATCCCCTATGCCGTGGACGGCCTGAAAAAGCGCTATTTTCACCTGCCCGTCTGGCTGGTCCGTTTCCTGCTGGCGGGCACGGTCTCCGTCACGCTGACTTTCGTGATATCGCTGCTGGTGCTGTCACCGGTCAAGGGATTCGTGCTGATCTTCACCGGTTCCCGGTTTTTCCTGCACGGCCTGGGACCCATCTGCGCCTTTACGGCCTTCTCGTTTTTCATCACCGATCATCACATCACGTATAAAGAGTGCCTCGTCTCCCTGCTGCCGGTGTTCATCTACGGCGGCGTATACTACACCCTGGTGGTGCTCATCGGCCATGAAAACGGCGGATGGAACGACTTTTACGGGTTCGCCACCCGGGTCCCGGTGGTGATCCCGGCGCTGCTGCTCCCCCCGTTCACCTATGGGCTCGCCTGCGTCCTGCGGTATTTCCACAACCGGTCCTTCCGGCGGGCGCGCGAGGTGAGAGTGACCAAGGAATTCAGCGGGGATTACCTGGGCGGCCAGATCATGAAACTGGCCAAACGGAACGCCGCGGCGGACATCCTCCACGCCGACATCGTCATCCCCCGGCGCTTCATCAAATACCTGATCGCCACCACGGACAGCGACAAGACCGTGCGCGACGTGTGCCACATGTATCTGGACACCTTCCTGGACAACACGAAATATTAATAACACGAAATACCAAAAAGCGGCGGCGCGGGGGGACCCCCGCGCCGCCGGATCGTTATGCTGTTTTATCCCGCGCGGCGGGCTTAAAGAGCGTGTTTCAGATCCCCTGTTCCCGCAGCCAGCGGACGGACCGTCTCAGGTCATCGAGCACTTCCTTCGGATCGACGCAGTACAGTTCCGCGATCACATCGCCCGGATACCCCATCCGTTTCAGCCGCTCCAGGATCTCCCTGATGCGTATGTCCCCGCTGCCCACAGCGCAGCACCAGGTCAGGGACCCGTCCGCGACGCGCAGGGGCTGATCGCCCGGATGCCGGGGCGAGGCGCACCGGTCCTTCAGGTGCAGCGTGCGGATCTTTGGCGCGAACAGGTCGAAGGCCGCCAGCTCATCTTCCCGGAAAATGACGAAATTGCCCGTATCGAAAGCGCATTCCAGCCCCTTTACTTCCCGCAAGAAATACTCAAGGCCGGCGATACAGTTATAGGGGGCCAGCAGCCCGTCATAGTCCTCCATCAGGATGGGCAGGCCCCGGGTCTTCCCGTATCCCACGGCGCGGCGCATGCCTTCCGTCATATTCTCAAGATCCCGCAGGGTATTTTTCCCGGTCAGCATGCCGGGCACGAACAGGAGATGGCCCGCGCCGCTGTCCGCCGCCAGGTCGATCATCTCCCGGTACCCGCTTTGATCGACGCCGGCGGAAAAATCACAGAAGCCGTGCATCCCCTCCAGGGCGATGTCCTGCCGGCGCAGCATGTCTTTGAGCGCGTGCCCGTCCCGCTTCCAGGACCCCACGGAGATATAGAGGCGCTCCATGCCCTCCGCCCTGAGGGACGCGAGCGTCTCTTCCATCCGCAGCCCCCGCGCCTTCACGCCGTCAAAGATATTCTCATAAAACGCCGCGATCTTCACGCATTCTCCTCCCCGCCCTCAGCGTGCACGTCCCGCTGGATCCTCCGCAGCGCTTCCGTGACTTCCTCCCTTGTCGGGATCGAGGAAAAAGCGCCCCTTTTCGTGACGGACAGTCCCGCGGCGGTATTGGCCGTCATGATGGCTTCCTCGATGGGGCGGCCCTCGGCCAGCGCGGCGGCGAGATACCCGGTGAAGGTATCGCCGGCGCCCGTGGTGTCCACCGGTCGCGCGGGGATGGCCGGGAAGCGCCGCCCGTTATACACGATCCCCTTCTCCCCCAGGGTGAGGATCACATTGTTCAGGCCCTCCAGGCCCCCGGTCTCATGCTCGTTGGGCGTGAAATACGTGACCAGCGCCTTCAGTTCCTCCGCAAGAGGCCGGTACGGCGCGGGATCATACAGGATCACGGCCCCGCGCGCCGCGGCGGTCCGGGCGCACAGAAGGCTGACTTCTTCGGGGATCTCGTTCCCCAGGATCAGGATATCCGTTTCCTCAAGGCGCGGCCTGAAGCGCTCCACATCGCTCACTCCCAGCATGGGGCCCGGCCAGACCGTCACGTGATTGACGCCCGCCGCGTCCGTCATGATGACGGCGAAGGCGCTTTTCACCGGCTTTTCCACAAGGAAAGGACGCACCCCTTCCCTCTCCAGCGCTTCCCGGGCCGCGGCGGCGAAACCGTCGCTGCCCACGGCGCCGATGAAGCACACATCCGCGCCCAGACGGGCGGCGGCCGCCGCCTGATTGAAGCCCTTGCCCCCGGGCTCGGAAAAGCAGCCCAGCGCCCGCAGGGTCTCGCCGCCCCGGTGGAAATGATCCACGGGCATGAAAACGGAGTCCCCCGCCATGCCCACCACAGTGATCTTTCTCATAAATGCCTGACCCTTCCCAGATACCGCTCCTCCAGCTTCAGGTTCCTCTCCGGCCCGTTCTCCACATTGCCGCTGACCCAGACCGGCACTTCACATCCCCGCTCCGCGGCCAGGCGCGCGCCTTCGATCAGGACGCTGTTGAGGATGAAGCAGTCCGCCGCCGTGGACAGTCCGCCCATCATATTCGGGCCCACCCGGACACAGGCGTCCCCGTAGGGCACCTTGCAGTCGATATGCAGGGGCACGATCCGGTGCAGCCGCCCGCCCTTTTCATAATAGGCGGAGGAGGAGACGCCCACGGTGAAGACACCGTCGTCCGCCGCGCACCGCGCCACGTCACAGGGCACGCTGTTTTTGCCCGAGGCGGAGATCACGATGAGCATGTCCCGGGCCGTGAGGCGGTACCGGCGGTATATCTCCCGGCCGATGCCCGGCATCTTTTCCATGCGGCTGGATTTGGCCGCCCCGTTGTGGAGCATCAGATCCGTATCCAGCATGGGCGACACATTGGCCAACCCGCCGGCCCGATAGAAAGCGTCCAGCCCCGGCAGGTGCGAATGCCCGCAGCCGAACACATAGATCAGCCCGTCATTCCGGATCACCTCGGCGGCCTTCTCCGCCGCGGCCCGGATACTGTCTTTTTCCTCTTCCTCGATCCTTTTCAGGCATGCCGAAAGTTTTTCAAGATATTCTGTCATGAAAGGGCTCCCCTTCCCGTCAGGCGTCCGTTCCCGGCGCAGCGCGGCCGGTCATGCGACCATCATACCACACGAAAGGGCCGATTTCATCATTATTGAATATCTTTCATTGACAAAGGCCTCTTCCGGGACTATCATCGACCTGAACGATCTTTCAAAACGGAGGGAATCATCATGTTCGGAACGAACAAATGTCCCCGGAAACTTCTTTTAGCCGTCTGCCTGACGGCGCTGACGCTCCTGATCTGCGTCACCGCGGCGGCGGATGTGGATCTGGATGTCGACCGGCACACGGTCGACGAGATCGACGCGTTCATCAGATCTCATTCCACGGCGTATTCCGGGAGCTTTTACGATCAGCAGCCGGTCACCACCGCGCCGTACGCGCCCGGCACGCTCAAGAGCGCTTACCTGAAAGCGTCCCTGAACGCGCTCAACCAGGTCAGGTATGTGGCGGGCATCGGCTCGCAGGTGAAGCTGGACCCGGAATATAACGCCATGTGCCAGGCCGGCGTGCTGGTCAACGCGGTCAACGGGCAGATCACTCACTATCCGAGCCAGCCGGCGAAGATGGCGGACGATCTGTACCAGCTGGGCAAGGAGGGCACCAGTTCCTCCAACCTGGGCTGGGGCTACAGCGACCTGGCCGACGCGCTGTTCAGGGGATGGATCCACGACGGGGATTCCTCCAATATCGACCGGCTCGGGCACCGGCGCTGGGTGCTGGACCCGCGGATGACCGCCACGGGCTTCGGGCAGGTGGACAGCCACACCGCCATGTACGCCTTTGGCTATGAATGGGGCGCCAGCGTGCCCCGGCGCGTCGCCTGGCCGGCCCAGGTGATGCCCTTCGACTGGATGAGCAGCAGCCTGCCCTGGAGCCTGGACTTCATGGGCGGCGGGCTCACCGATCCGGGCAGCGTCACGGTAACGATCGTGCGCGAGCAGGACGGCGCGGCCTGGAGCTTTTCATCCGCGAAGGCCGACGGCTACTTCAATATCAATTCCGACGGCTACGGCGGCTGCACGGCGGTGATCTTCCGCCCGAGCGGCATCACCTACAGCGCGGGAGACCTGTACACCGTGACCGTCACGGGCGCGGAAAGCGAGCCGGTGGTCTATCAGGTGTTCCTGTATTCGGCCAGCGTCAGGGTGCCCGCGCCTCCCACCAACCCCTATTCCGGCGCCGCCACGGTGAACGGCGCGAACTACCAGGTGAACGGCAAGACCCTGACCGCCCGGTATCTGGGGCCGGAGAAGGCCACCGTGACCAAAGTGACCGTGCCGGACACCGTGGAAGTGAAGGGCGCCGTCTACAAGGTGACGGAGATCGCGCCGAGCGCCTGCTATGCCCTCAAATCCCTCAGGACAGTCTCCGTCGGGCAGTATGTCAGGACCATCGGCAAGAACGCCTTCGCCAAGTGCGCCGCGCTCACGAAGGTGACCGGCTGCAAAGGCGTGGTGACCCTCGGGGCCAACGTTTTCATGTCCTGCTCGAAGCTGACGACGGTGCCGGCCTTTACCAAGCTGGAGACCATCGGGGCCAACGCGTTCCGTTCCTGCCCGATGCTCAGGAAGATCACCCTGGGCACGAAAGTCACCAAGATCGGCGCCAGCGCCTTCCGCGCCTGCAAGGCGCTGATGACCATCACGGTCAAGACCAAGCTCCTCACCTCCTCCAAGATCGGTGCCTCAGCGTTCAAGATGGTCCCCAAGGACGCCACGGTCATCTGTCCCGCGGCGAAGCTCAAGGCCTATAAGACCCTGTTCGTCAAGAAGGGCATGCCCGCGGCGGTCACTTTCCGGTAAGGTGAGCTTGTCCCGGGATCCCCTTTGAACCGGAAAAAAACGCCCTCATCAGTCCCGGCGGCTGATGGGGGCGTTTCATATCATCGGTCTTATGTGTTTGTGCCATGATCACGGAGCCGCGCGTCGTTTTTCAGCCACGCGTCATTCCCGGCGCGCTCCCACCGGACCTCATTATCCGTCAGCGAAAAATCGGTAAGGTCATATTCCGTCATGTCCTCCGGCGCCTGACAGTAAGTAACGCAGGTCACGTCACAGCGCCGCATGGTGATATGGCGGGCGACGGAAGGCGGCCTGTCCGGGCGGTCCTTAAGATCATAGAACTGCGTCCAGCGATGGATGTGCAGGAAATCGTCCACCCTGCCCCGGGCGTCCTCCACCGTGATATACTCGAACAGCTGCGGGGTGTCCGGGCGGAACTTGAGCCAGAGCAGGTTCTCGGCGAAGTCCACCGTCAGGCGGCGCAGGATCACGTTGCGGCAGTGCACCGCTTCCGACCCGAGGGTGAGGCAGCCGTGGCTGAACCGGTAATGACAGTCCTCGATCAGGATGCGCTCGTTGATGCCGTTTTCCTCCTGCCGGTCCGCCCAGGGGCCCTTGCCGCCCTTGAGGACCACGGCGTCGTCGTTGACGTGCATGTCGCAGCCCTTCACCAGCACGTCCGAGCACACGTCCAGGTCGATGGCGTCGGTGCTGGGGGCTTTCACCGGCTCATAGGGCGAATAGATGGTGCAGTTCAGGAACTTGACATATCGGCAGCGGTACACATGGTTCGTCCAGAAGGCGGAGTTTTTAAGACACAGCCCGGCCACCGTCACATGGCGGCTATTGGAGATATACGTAAGACGGGGCCGCTGCTCATCCTTGTTGGTGCACTGCGGGTTCCAGGCCCGCCGGTGCCAGAAAGCCTTCCAGGAGCGCAGGCCGTTGCCGTCGATCGTGCCCGGGCCGAACAACGTGAAGCCGTCGCAGTGATCGGCGTTGATCAGCGCG
>CADCQZ010000044.1 GCA_902803675.1 uncultured Eubacteriales bacterium | reverse complement strand
TTCCGCCAGGTGACGGAAAAAACCACCTTCCGCTCATCATCTTTCAGGGTGCATCTGCCGGGATAACCCGCGCCGCACAGCATCAGCTTCCGCTTGAGCCGGTACTGATCGTCCGCCGTCATTTTTTTATACAGATCTTCGGACATGGTCACGGTGAACTCGGTCACGCCATGCTTTTTCACGTACCTGAAAGCAGCCTCCAGCTTTTCTGCCGAGGACACGCTGAAATTCGTCTTGACTGCCGCCTGCGCGGAAACGGCGCACATCACGCAGAGCATCACCAGAAGGATGCCCACATATCTCCGACAGCTTATGTTCGGTCCCTCCCGTCGCACCGGTATACAGCCCATTGAAGCCGGCCGTCTTACGGCCGGAAGAGCTTCAGCGCTCCGGGCAGTACCTCGAGGCTGACACGCTCCATGGGGACGATCTCCCCGTCGATGTTCATCACAAGGCCGGTACCTTCCAGGATGAGCTTTTTTACCCGGGTGAACTCTGTCTCCGGAAAGGTGAGGATCTTTCCCTGAAGGAGCCCCGGGAGCACACTGAGCATGCGGCCTTTTTTCATTTTCTCCACCAGCACGAAGTCCATGAGCCCGTCCGCCGGATCGGCCTCGGGCGCGATGGGGATGCCGCCGCCGATGAAGCGACCGTTGCCCGCGCCGATGACCAGCACATCCCGGGTGACGGGAGCGCTGTCGTCGGCCTGATAGGTCAGGTGCACGGATCTGAAACGGAAGATGGTCTGGATGACACCGTACAGATAGGGCAGAAGGCCCTTGACGAACCTCTTGGCGTGCCGGGCATACTCCAGCACCATCACGTCGAAGCCCGTGCCCGCCTCATTGAGCACCAGGCGGTCGTTGAGGCGCAGCACGTCCGTATCCTTCGGGCTGCCGGCCAGGAAACATCCGAGAGCCCCGTCCGGGTCCATGGGGATCTTCACGGTCTTCACGAAATCATTCCCCGTGCCGGCGGGGATGATGCCCATGGGGAGCCCCGCCCCGACGGCCCCCGCCGCCGCTTCGGACAGTGTGCCGTCGCCGCCGATCACCAGCAGCCTGTCGGCTTTGGTCTCTCCCGCCGCCAGCGCGAGCGTTTCCGCGTGACGCGGCCCTTCGGTGAGGCTCACCGCGAAGGGGATGCCCTTTCCCCGAAGGACCGTCTTGACCCTGTCCAGGGCTTTGAGTCCCCGGCTGCCGCCGGAAACAGGATTGCAGATGATATGGATATCCATAGAAGCCTCCACATGCGGGCAAATAAAAAGGAGGGGCCGCTACTCCCCTCCGAACAGCGCGTACAGGGCCACATCCAGCCACCTGCCGCCGCGGTACACTTCCGCCCTCTCCAGGCCTTCCAGGCAGAACCCGGCTCTTTCGAAGCAGGCGCGGGACGGCTCATTGTCCGCCAGGATGCGGGCCTTGATCTTCCGAAGGCCGATCTCCCCGAACCCGTAGGCGCACAGGGTGCTGAGCGCGTCGGAGCCGTAGCCCCGGTGCCGGTCCGCCCCGTCCCCGATCAGGAGGGCGACCTCGCCCACCCGGTTGCGGCTGTCCACGGAAGTGAAGCCGCCGTAGCCCACCAGGCGCCCCGTGTCCAGGGCCTGGATGCCGTACTGGTACACGCCCCGGCTGACGCCGCCCTGGGCCCGCATGAAGGCGAACACGTCCTCATACGTCCTGGGCAGGATCAGATCGCCCCGGCAGAGCCGCTGCAGGTCCTCGTCGTTGGCCCATCGGTACAGGGGATGCTCGTCACCGTTCTCAAAGCCCCTGAGCAGGACCCTTTCCCCGCGGAACACGTTTTACTCTTCCGCCTTTTCCTGCTCATCCACGATCCTGAGGAATTCCTCAAACACCTTTTCCTCCAGTTCGTCATCATCCAGGCTCACGTAGACATCTTCGCCGTTCTCGTCCTCCTGGATCTCCAGGATCACGACCTCGCCTTCTTCCTCATCCTCCGCCTCGTCGGCAGGGATGAGAGCGATGTACTTTTTGCCCTCATATTCGATGGTGGTCAGGTACTCGAAGGGCACGGACTCCCCGTCTTCGTCGATCAGCTCGATGATGTCGTTCTCCAGGTCTTCCAGATCCATGTTGTCGTTCTCGAAATCAGTCATTTTTCTTCTCCTTAATATATTGATCAGGTCTCCCCGTCCAGATACCTCTGCAGGATCAGGGCCGCGGCGACCTTATCCACGGTGTCCTTCCGTTTCTCACGGCGCATGCCGCCCTCGATCAGGGCGTCCTCCGCCTCCACGGTGGTGAGCCGCTCGTCCATAAAGGCTACCGGGTAGCCGTGTTTCCTGAGCTGTTCCCCGAAGAGCAGGACTTCCTTTGCCTGGAAGCCCACACTGCCGTCCATGTTCCGCGGCAGGCCGCACACGATGCCCTCGCAGGCATTGGCGCGGTAGATCTCCCCGATCGCCCGGATGTCCGGCCCCCAGCCCTTGTGCTCGATCACGCTGTGCGGCGCGGCGATCCGCCGGCCCTCATCGCTCAGGGCCACGCCGATACGCCTGAGGCCGACGTCCAGCCCCATCAGGCGGCCCATCAGCCTACCGAGCCGTCCAGCCGGTCGTGGATATAGCTGCGCACGAGCTCCTCCACGATCTCGTCCCGCTCCAGGCGGCAGATCATGGACCGGGCGTTGTTGAAGCTGGTGATATAGGTGGGATCCCCCGTCACCACGTAGCCGACCAGCTGGGTGATGGGATCATAGCCCTTGACCTTCAGGGCCAGATAGACCTGCGCCAGGATCTCCGGCGCCGTCTCAGTCCCCAGGGTGAGGGGCTTCATTTTCATGGTGTCGTATCTCTCTGTCATCCGTCTCCCTCCTCTTCATGTCATTATACATCCATTCCGGTCACGGGACAAGCCGCCCGGATTTTCATTTATATCGAAAATATTACAATTTGCTCATAATTCTGTTGCGGAATAACATACATTTTCTGCCTGTCCGGAAACGCTGTCTACAGTACCCTTTCCCGGCATTTCAAACGCCGGGATCCGATGATTTTGCTTGCCAAACAGCGCTTGAACCGTTATAATAAACATTCGGGAAGAGAAATTCCCGAAGCAACATCATGTTATTATTTTAAGGAGGTCATCTCATGGTCAAAGTAGCTATCAACGGTTTCGGTCGTATCGGCCGCCTGGCTTTCAGGCAGATGTTCGGTGCCGAAGGGTACGAAGTGGTCGCCATCAACGATCTGACCAGCCCCGCCATGCTGGCTCACCTGCTCAAGTACGACACCGCCCAGAAGGGTTATTGCGGCGTGATCGGCGAGAATAAGCACACCGTGTCCTCCAAGGAGCCCGTTTACGAAGAAGACGGCAAGACCGTGAAGGTCCCCGGCTCCATCACCGTGGACGGCAAGGAGATCACCATCTACTCCGAGCCCAAGGCCCAGAACCTGCCCTGGGGCGAGCTGGGTGTGGACGTGGTGCTGGAGTGCACCGGTTTCTACACCACCAAGGAAAAGAACAAG
>CADCQZ010000043.1 GCA_902803675.1 uncultured Eubacteriales bacterium | reverse complement strand
TGTATGGGGATCGGTCAATGTTCCTGCATCAGCCGGAAGTGATTTTGGCCGTCCCCGCTCAGGCTGATCCGGCAGGTCATGCCGCCGTGGATGGTGTGATACTTCTCATCCATCACCGCCAGCATCAGGGTGGGGAAGCCGGGATCGGTGACCGGGCTGTCCCGACGCACCGAGAACACAAAGCAGCTGCGCTTGGAGCTGTCCGGGGCCGGGAGATCACAGATCCACTCACTGACGTGCTCCCATCCGTCGCGCTCAAAGATCGTCCGCGCGTCCGGGGAGAGGCCATCCTTGCTTTCTTCCCCGTCCACCGCCATGATCAGGGTCCCTCCGTCGGGGCTGTTCCCTGTCATGTGATCCAGCACCTGTTTGACGGCCTGCGCGTCGCTTTTGTCCATCCGGGCGGCCATCTCGGCGCCGGCTTCCCGGCACTGCGTCAGCCAGTCGGTCAGGGTCTCGGTCACCCGGGCGCGGGTCTGCGTGTCCTGTTCTTTGTCCAGGCCGAATTCTGCCCACAGGGCGGGATCGTTCGCACGGGCACCGATCAGGTCGGTAAGGGATCTTATCATGTTCCGCATATCCATCGTATCTTTGAGATAAGACCGTTGTATTTCCCGGATCCTCTCCAGCTTCTGCTCCTGCTCGGTTATCTTGCGCTCAAAGGCGGCTTGAAGCAGGGCGTCATCCCCCTCAAGCAGCGTTTTGATCTCTTCGATGGAGAAGTCCGCCTGCTGCAGGCTCCTGATCCTGATGAAGGTCAGGGCCTGCTCTTCCTCATAGTACCGGTAGCCGGTCCATTCATCCACCTTTGCCGGCCTCATCAGGCCGATACGGTCATAGTACCGCAGCGTCTGGGCGTTGCATCCGCAGAGCTTCGCGAATCCCTGGATCGTGATCATACCTCATCCTCCTCGGCGCTACGGTATCATTGCAGTTAAGTGCAAGGTCAAGCCCTGATTTAAAAAAATCCGAAAAAATTTTTTCGGCCTTCTCAGGGCCGCGGTCCTCCACCGGATCCCCGCCCCGTCAGCGGAAAAAGTCCTCTGCCGCGGCGTGTTTGACGCTCGAGGGCACATAGACCTGTCTCACGTCGTCGGGCACATCCTCAAGCAGCCCCATGATCCAGCTCTTCACCACCGTGCGGGTCTCGGACGAGCGCCATTTTTCGCAGTTCCCGTCATTAAGGAGCCTTTGGCTCTCTTCCTTCGTCATTTCCCCGCCGGCGAAGAGCATGTAAGCGGAGACATACCATTCTACGGCGCCCTCGTCATGGGCGTAGGGGGTGGAGGCCAGAGCGCCCAGGGCCATCTGCCGGCCCAGGGAAAGCGCGTCTTTCCTCATCCCGAGGAATGTGACGGATCCCTCGCTGAAGAGCCGCTGCGTGCGCCAGGTGAAAGCGCCGCCGTCCCTCTCAAGGATGCCGGCGCAGCCGGGATACATGTGGGGCTGCCCCACCGTGATCTGCCTGAGGCCCTCCGCTTCCACGGTGGCGAAGCCGTGATCATGGCCGCACAGGTACAGCCCCGCGCCGTATTCTCTCAGCAGATTTGAAAGGGCGGCGGCCCCCGGCGTGCGCGCGTCCCGCGCCTTGGGCAGGATGGGATGATGCCCGCACACCAGCACCGGCGTCCCGTCCGGCAGGGAGGAGAGCACCTCCCGGATCCAGGTCAGCGTCCTTCCCCCGATGCCCCCGTCCGCCGGGAGGGACCCGGACGGATCATGCAGGTTCGTGTCCAGCATGATGAGGCAGGTGCCCTTTTCCGTCATGACCGCGTGACCGGCGGTGGCCGCGTCCCGGCTGAAGGCGCTTTGAGGGCCGTAAGCGCCGTACAGGTTCAAAAATCCTCTGGGTCCGAAGGGACGGGTATAATCGTGATTGCCGGGGATCAGATAGACCGCCGCGCCCGTGTCCTCCCGGATCCGGCGGACCCACGCGAGCACCAGGTCGTGTTCTTCGGGGTGGCTGTTGTTGGTGTTGTCCCCCAGCAGCAGCACCGCGTCCTTTCCCTTCGCGGCTTTTATGACCGCGTCCCAAACGGCCGCCTGGTCCCGGGAGTTCTCCGTGATATGGGTGTCGGATATCACCAGGAAGCTCTCGGCCGCGCCCGGAAGGGCGGTGAGGATCCCCGCCAGCAGCAGGGCGAGCGGCAGAAAAGATCTGAATATCTTTGTCATCCGGTCTCCGGTCTTCGGTTTTCTCATCCTTTCAGCAGATCCTTTTGCCGTATCAGCTCATCCCGGACGGCGCCGAACCCGCCCGCGCTCTGGGCCGTCGTGCCCCATGCCTGCCCCGGGGCGCTGTTTCCACCGAGCGCCGCGGACACCTGAGCGACGGCTTTTTGTATCCCGGCCAGCTCCTGTCTGCCCGCTGCCGAGAGCTTTCCCGCCTTGTCGTGCTTTTCCATCTCATCCAGGGTATCGATCAGGTCATCCAGGTCCTCCCCGTCGATCCGGCCCTTCTGCGCCGATTGGAAGTACTCCAGCAGCTTCTCCTTGAGGGCGCCGCATGTGTCGTTGATCCGCGCCGCTTCCTTTTCCGCCGCCAGGTCCTCTTTGGTCTTTCCCCTGTTCCGGAATTTCTTTCTGCACCACAGGGCCAGGGCGGTGAGGATCCCCAGGGAAACGCTCCCCGCCTCCAGGATGGCGTCCTCGTTGATCCTGTTTTTCGACCCGTCATAATGGGCGGCGGACCAGAGCTTTTCTTCCGCGCCGAGCTTTCTGATCAGCTCCGGATCGATCGTGATGTTCATTGGGTCCATGTTATGTTCCTCCGGTCAAGATCCTAAATCTTTTCGGCCGCTGCCGGCCGGGAAAAATGATACCACACTTTTCAAAAAGAATAAACGCCCCCGCGGTCAGATCGCGGGGGCGCGCCGGCCGTCAGGCGCGGCCGGTATGTCGGGTCACTTCTTTGGGCTCAGCAGCATTTCCCGCCGCACAGGGGAGCCTTGCCCGTGTCCTTCTGCGCGAAATCGAAGTACCGCTTCGCGTTCCGGTAGCTGATATCCTTGACGATCTCCTTGAGGGTGTCCATGTCCTCCGGATAGAAGCCTTCCTCCACCCACTCGCCGAAGATGCGGCACAGGATGCGGCGGAAGTACTCATGCCTCGGATAGCTCAGGAAGGAGCGGCTGTCGGTGAGCATGCCCACGAAGCCGGCCAGGTAGCCCAGGCTGCCCAGGGAGCGGATCTGCTCGGTCATGCCGTCGAAATGATCGTTGAACCACCAGGCGGAACCGTGCTGGATCTTGCCCACCGCCTCGTCGCTCTGGAAGCAGCCCAGGATGGTGTCGATAGCGGCGTTGTCGTTGGTGTTGAGGGAATACAGGATCGTCCTGGGCAGCTGGCCCCGCTCCTCCATGTATCCCAGGAAGGCCGCGGTCTGGGTGGACGGCGCGGTGTTGTCCACGCAGTCATAGCCGGTGTCTGGGCCCAGTTTTTTGAACATGGGGATGTTGTTGTCGCGGCGGCAGCCGTAGTGCAGCTGCATCACCCAGCCCCGCTCATGGTACTCGGCCGCGAGGAAGGCCATGCAGGCGAACTTGAACACGTCTTCCTCATGCCTGCCGGGGATCACGCCCTTCATGCGGTCGGCGAAGATCTTTTCCACTTCCTCCTCGGGGGCGGGGGCGTACATCACGTAGTTCAGCCCGTGGTCGCTTAAGCTGCAGCCGTGGGCGGCGAAGAAGTCCATGCGCTTTTTGATGGCTTCCTTCAGGGCCGCGAAGCTGATGATGCTCATGCCGGAGACCTCTTCGAGGCGCTTGATGTAGTCGGTGAAGGTCTCCTTCTCGATGTTCATGGCCTTGTCGGGCCGCCAGGCGGGGAGCACCGTCACGGGGAAGCTCTTGTCCGCCGCCAGCTTTTCGTGCCAGTTCAGGTCGTCCACCGGGTCGTCCGTGGTGCAGATGGTGTCCACGTTGCTCATCATGATCAGGCCGCGGCTGGTGTAGCCCTCGCTGTGCAGCTTCTCATTGGCGATCTTCCACACCTCGGGGGCGGTCTCCTTGTTGAGGATGCCGTCGTAGCCGAAGAAGCGCCTGAGCTCCAGGTGGCTCCAGTGGTGCAGGGGGTTGCCGATGGCCCTGCCCAGCACCTCGGCGTACTTTTCGAATTTCTCGTAATCGTCCGCGTCCCCGGTGATGTACTTTTCGCTCACGCCGGCGGAGCGCATCAGGCGCCATTTGTAGTGGTCACCGCCCAGCCACACCTGGGTGATGTTGTCATACCGGATGTCCTCGTAGATCTCCCGGGGGCTCAGGTGGCAGTGGTAGTCGATGATCGGGCACTTCTCGGCCGCCTCGTGATAGAGCACGCGGGCCGCCTCGGTGTTCAGCAGGAAATCCTTGTCCAGAAAAGCTCTCATTTCATATCCTCCCGGTAATTATCCCCTGATCTCCTTGACGATGTCCGCGGCTTCCTTCACCAGCTTGTAGATCTCGTCGAACTGGCCGGCCTTCACCAGGTTGCCCGCCACCATCCAGCTGCCGCCGCAGGCCACGATGCGGTCATATGCCAGGTAATCCCGCACGTTGCTGGGGCTGATGCCGCCGGTGGGCATGATGTGGAGGTTCACATAGGCCGCGCACACGGCTTTGATCATCTTGAGGCCGCCGGAGGGCTCAGCCGGGAAGAATTTCAGCACGTCCAGCCCGAGGCTCATCGCGGCCTCGATCTCGGTGGGGGTGCACACGCCGGGAGTCATGGGCACGCCCTTTTTGAGCACATGCTCGGTCACCTTCGGGTTGAAGCCGGGGCTCACCACGAACTTCGCGCCGGCGTCGATGGCCCGGTCCGCCTGCTCGGTGGTCAGCACGGTGCCCGCGCCGATGATCATGTCCGGGAAGGCCTTGGCCATCTGCCGGATGGACTCCTCCGCCGCCGCGGTCCTGAAGGTCACTTCAGCGCAGGGCAGGCCGCCCTTCATCAGCTGTTCTCCCAGAGGGAGCGCGTCCTTGGCGTCGTTCAACACCACCACGGGCACGATACCGATCTTCCTGAGCTTGAGCATCATTTCCTGCATAGCACATCTCCTCCTTACACTTCACAGTGTGATTAAATATTTTTGAAGCGCCGCGCGTACGGCGCCGGGGCCGCTGATCTCAAACCGGAACATCTCCGTGATCTTTTCCCCCAGGGGGCACTTCGTCAGGTCGGTGCCGAAGATGGCCGGGTTTTTAAGGATGGGGTCGAGCTTATCGCCGCAGGTCTCCGGCTTGCCGGGCTCGATGCCCTTGAGGGCTTCCGTCAGGGCGGAAAGCATCGGGTCGGGGCTCAGGGGCATGGGGCTGAAGGTATCGTCCACCCCCATCAGGTACCTCAGCCATCCGGCGATGGCCAGGGGCAGGGCTGTAAGGCTCTCCGTGGAGCGGCCCTCGCTCAGGTAGCTCCTGACGGTCTCCCCGAAGCGGATGCCCACCTTCTGGGACGTGTCGGTGGCGATGCGCTGGGGCGTGTCCGGCATGAAGGGGTTGGGCAGCCGCACGTTCACCACCTCGTCCAGGAAGCTCTTCGGGTCCAGGATGCCCGGGTGCGTCACCACGGGCAGGCCCTCCGCGTAGCCCAGGCGCGTCACCAGGGCCTTAAGGTCCTCATCCTTCATCTCATCGGCGATGAGGGTGTATCCCAGCAGGCAGCCGTATACCGCCAGCGCGGTGTGCAGCGGGTTCAGGCAGGTGGTCACTTTCATGCGCTCCACCCTGTTGACCGTGTCCCTGTCCGTCATGTACACGCCCGCCTTCTCCAGGGGCGGCCGCCCGTTGGGGAAACGGTCCTCCACCACCAGGTACTGGGGCTTCTCCGCGTTCACGAAGGCCGCGGCGTAGGTGCCGCCGGGGGTGCGCACCGGGGCCATGCCCTCGATGCCGGCGCTCTCCAGGGCCTTCTGCACCTGGGGCGCGGGGCGGGGGGTGATCTTGTCGATCATGGTCCAGGGGAAGGATACCTTATCCTCGTCCTTCAGCCAGGCGGTGAAGGCGGGGGGCGTGAAGCCGTTCTCCTCCCAGGCTTCCGCCACGGTCAGCACCGCGTTCCTCAGTTTTTCCCCGTTGTGGCTGCAGTTGTCCATGCTCACCACGGCCACGGGGGCGCCGCCCTTTTCAAACCGGCGCAGCAGCAGGGCTGTCAGCACGGTCATGGCGTGGCGCGGGGCGCCGGGGCCGTTTTTCAGGTCCTCCGCCACCCGGGGCGAAAAGGCGCCGTCGATGCCCTTCAGGGCGTACCCCTTCTCGGTGATGGTGAAGCTGATGATCTGAAGGGATGGGGCGGCGGCGGTATCCATAAGGCGCTCAAAGTCGGCCTTTTCCTCCGGCTGCGCCACCAGGGCGTCGGCCACCGAGGCGATGATCTCCTTTTCAAGGGAGGCGTCGGCGTTGAGGGTCACGCCCAGGGTGAGATGGTCGTGCCCCCGGAAGATCACGCGGATATTGTCCGCGTCGAATGTGTCCGCGGCGATGATGCCCCGGTCCGTATCACCGGTGTTGAGCAGCTTCTGGACGGCGCCGGCGATGAAGATGCGGAAGATGTTCCCCGCCCCGAAATGCAGCCATCCGGGAGAAGCGAGGGTGCGTTGGCGCATCGCCTTGATATCGTATCCGGGCAGGGCCACACCGGCCGCTTTCCACCCGGCAGTGCTTTTGAGCGCGTCCAGATCCAGCTTCATGATGCGTCTCCTTGTGGGGTCATTCGTTTTTTTACCGTCCGGCACGGGCCAAACTTCCTCCGTCTATTATTAAACCATATTTTGCCCCGAAAGTACAGTCTTCGGGCCGCTTATGACGAAAAAAAGCCCCTTCGGGGGCGAGCCCCGGTCCATATAAGGCATCATAAAACGCGCCGGCTTTTTACCGGCGCGTGGAGATCGGGTCTTTCCTGTCAGTCCTTCAGGATCTTTTTCGTCAGGTCTTCCGCTTCTTTCGCGGTCTTCTCGGCCTTCTTGCTCACGCCTTCCATGGTTTCCCTGGCGCCTTCTTCCGCTGTTTTGAGGGCCTCTTCCGCGGCCTTGGCTGTGTCCTTCAGGCTTTCCAGCGCTTTCTGGGCTTTCTCCTGGGCGTCCTCGGCGGCGTCCTTCACCTCTTCGACGGTCTCCTCGGCCTTTTCCTTCACCTCTTCGGCGCAGCAGGCGGCGTCCTCGGCGGTCTCGCTGGCGCAGCAGACGGCTTCCTCAGCCTTATCCTTGATCTCTTCGGCTTTTTCCTCGGCCTTGTCTTTCAGCTCCTCGGCCTTTTCCTTCGCTTCGCACACGGTCTCCTCGGCCTTGTCCTTGAGCTCTTCGGCTTTTTCTTCCGCCTTGTCCTTGATCTCCTCGGCCTTTTCCTTGGCCTCCTCGACCGCCTCTTCCGCCTTTTCCTTCAGGTCCTCGGCGGCGGTGCCGGCCTTGTTGATCATTTCGTTGATCTGTTCCTTGGCGCTGTTCAGGGCGCTGGCGGCCTTTTCCTTGGCGTTCTTGGCGGCGTCCACGATCTTCTCGTCCAGGTCGGTCTTGTCCAGCAGCTCCTTGGCCTTGGTGCCTACGGATTTGGCGGCGTCCACGATCTTTTCGTCCAGATCGGTCTTGTCCAGCAGCTCTTTGGCTTTGCTGCCCGCGGCCTTGGCGGCGTCCACGATCTTTTCATCCACGTCGGTCTTGTCCAGGATCTCCTGCGTTTTTCCGGTGATCTTGTTCCACAGATCTTTCAGGCCCATCGTATATCCCTCCCTATCGTGTCCGGTAACGGTCAAAACGGGTCTGTTCCCGTTCTTTCCTATAATTATATGCAAAATGATACGGGAACACAAGTTTTTTTGCGTTTCCCCCTTTTCCCGGGGCCCGGGAGGCTTTCCCGATCCGGCAAGAGAACGGGGCTTGGCCGTTCAGGGAAAAAAACGGCTCCCCGGGGAATGCCGCGGGGCGGTCCGCACAAAGAACTTTGACGATTTTGTGAAAACTGTCCATTTTTTGTTTTCCGAATTTTAATCCGCCGTCCGGGGCTTTCGTCTTGAACTTTTGTTGTATTTCCGGTAAAATAGGGTGTGGTTCCGGAGGGAATGTTCGTATTTTCCAGATTATTCCGGAACGATCCATCCCAAGACCTTTTAAGGAGGAAAATCATGAAAAAGTTTGCCGCGCTGTTTCTGGCTCTGGTCATGTGCCTGAGCGTCGTCACCGTCATGGCCGAGACCGCCAAGGTGAAGGTGGGCTTCATCTTCCTGCACGACGAGAACTCCACCTATGACCTCAACTTCATCAACGCCGCCAAGGAAGCCTGCGAAAAGCTGGGCGTTGAGTATGTGCTCAAGACCAACATCGACGAATCCGAAGCCTGCTACGAAGCGGCGGCCGACCTGGCCGACGGCGGCTGCGGCATCGTGTTCGCCGACAGCTTCGGCCATGAGGACTACATGATCCAGGCCGCCAAGGAATATCCGAACACCCAGTTCTGCCATGCCACCGGCACCAAGGCTCACACCGAGAACCTGGCCAACTACCACAACGCCTTCGCTTCCATCTATGAAGGCCGTTTCCTGGGCGGCATCGCTGCCGGCATGAAGCTGAACCAGCTGATCGAAGAAGGCAAGATCACCGCTGACCAGGCCAAGCTGGGCTACATCGGCGCTTTCACCTACGCGGAAGTGATCTCCGGTTACACCTCTTTCTTCCTGGGCGCCCGCAGCGTGTGCCCCTCCGCCACCATGGAAGTGACCTTCACCGGTTCCTGGTATGATCCGGCTCTGGAGCAGGAAGGCGCCATCAAGCTGATCAACGACAACTGCGTGG
This sequence comes from uncultured Eubacteriales bacterium, assembly GCA_902803675.1. Next base: position 1,955 of record CADCQZ010000043.1, on the reverse strand, counting down.
TCATCTCCGAGCATGCCGACTCCATGGGCGCTCCCTCCGAGTGCGAGAAGAACGGCATCCCCTTCGTGTTCTACAACGGCTCCGCCGCCGATGCCTGCCCCAACACCTACATCGTGGCTTCCCGCATCAACTGGGCGCCCTACTTTGAGCTGATCATCAACGCCGTGGCCAACGGTGAGGAGATCCCCGCTGACTGGACCGGCACCATCGCCACCGGCTCCGTGGAGCTCGTGGGCCTCAACGAGACCGCTGCCGCCCCCGGCACCGCCGAAGCCATCGAGGCCGCCAAGGCCAAGCTGCTGGCCGGTGAGATCAAGGTGTTCGACACCGCCGCCTTCACCAAGGACGGCGCCGTGCTGGAGACCTACCTGGCCGACGTGGACACCGACCCCGCCTACACCCCCGACACCGAAGTGGTGGCCGACGGTTACTTCCATGAGTCCGAGTTCCGTTCCGCTCCCTACTTCGATCTGCAGATCGACGGCATCACCCTGCTGGACACCAAATTCTGATTTGAAACATTTTCGGGAGGGCCCCTGTCATTTCGGCCGGGGCCCTCTCCCTGTCCTGTCAGGAAGGCGGCGGGAAACACGCCTTCTTCCTGACAGGACAATTCCTTTTTTCGACCGACGGTAAAAAGGGAGGATGAAAGCTTGTTAGATCCAGTCGCCGTGGAAATGCGCAACATCACCAAACGTTTCGGCCCCGTCCTGGCCAATGACGATGTCTCCCTGGACATCCGCCGGGGCGAGATCCTGGCCCTGCTGGGGGAAAACGGAAGCGGCAAGACCACGCTGATGAACATGCTGTCGGGCATCTATTTCCCGGACAGCGGCGAGATCAGGGTGAACGGCCAGAGCGTCGTCATCTCCTCTCCCCGGGCCGCCTTTGACCTGGGCATCGGCATGATCCATCAGCACTTCAAGCTGGTGGACGTGCTCACCGCCGCCGAGAACATCACCCTGGGCCTGGAGGGCCGCCTGGATATCAGGGCCACCTCCGCGAAGATCCGTCAGATCTGCGAGGCCTACGGGTTCAATATCGATCCCGACCAGAAGATCTACGACATGTCCGTCTCCCAGAAGCAGACTGTCGAGATCATCAAGGTGCTTTTCCGCGGCGCGGACATCCTGATCCTGGATGAGCCCACCGCCGTGCTGACCCCCCAGGAGACGGACCGGCTCTTCGCCGTGCTGCGCAACATGCGCGCCGACGGCAAGGCCATCGTGATCATCACCCACAAGATGCACGAGGTGGAGTCCCTGAGCGACCGGGTGGCCGTTTTGAGGGCGGGGAAATACGTGGGCTCCCTGATGACGAAGGACACCAACGCCCAGGAGATGACCGAGATGATGGTGGGCCGCTCCGTGGCCCTGAATATCGACCGGCCCCGGCCCGAGGACCCGCAGACGCGCCTGGAGATCCGGGACCTGACGGTGCGCAACGAGGAGGGCCTGCTCAAGCTGGACCACGTGTCCTTCGACGTGAGGGCAGGTGAGATCCTGGGCATCGCCGGCATCTCCGGCGCCGGGCAGAAGGAACTGCTGGAGGCGATCGCCGGGCTCCAGACCCCGGAGCGGGGCGAGATCATCTTCCACAACCCCAAGAAGGACAAGCCCGTCACCTTCTTCCACAAGAGCATGAAGCGGGTGCGGGAGCTGGGGGCCCAGGGCGCTTTCCACGACGGCAAGCAGCAGCCCGTGTCCTTCGACGGCATGAGCAAGGCCGCCATCCGCAAGTGGGTGGAATCCGGGGACGTGCTCTTCCGCGAGGACGAGATCATGGACCTGAAATACAAGACCCCCCTGCAGATCCGGGAGCTGGGCGTGCGGCTGTCCTTCGTGCCGGAGGACCGCCTGGGCATGGGTCTGGTGGGCTCCATGGGCATCACGGACAACATGATGCTGCGCAGCTACCGCAAGGGCCCGGCCATGTTCCTGGATCGGAAAAAGCCC
>CADCQZ010000042.1 GCA_902803675.1 uncultured Eubacteriales bacterium | reverse complement strand
CTCTACGACCGGATCAAGGACGTGGAGTTCCTGGTCATGGGCATCGGGGACCTGAGCTACGACCGGGCGCCGATCCAGATGTCCCAGTTCGAATCGGATATCCGCATCGCCGAGCAGCTGGACATGGTGTATCTGGAACACGGCGGCGGTGGGAACGCCTTCGAGTCCTACACGGCGGCCTGGTATATGGGTCTGCATCACACGGATCTGGACGCCTGGAAGCGGGGAAGGAAGGGCCTGATCATCACCATGGGCGATGAGCCCCTGAACCCGTACCTGCCGGCAAAGCCGCTGGCGGCCGCGGTGGGTGACGGTCTGCAGGCCGACGTGGAGACCCGGGCCCTGTATTCGGAGGCCGCGCGGAAGTTCGATATCTGCCATATGCATGTGCTCCATGGCCAGGGGAACCGGTACTTCGATCAGGTCAGGAACAGTTTCGGGAAACTTTTGCCGGCGGGCCGCCTGATCAGCGTGGATGTGGAGGGGATCTCAGACGCCCTGATCCGGGTGATCGAAGAGCACGCGAAAAAGCCCGGCGATGTCCGGCACGACGAAGTGACGTTGGGCGACAGGGCAAACAAAGGTTTCTGGCATCTGTTCTCCTGGTGAGGAGGGACGCGCGCCGGGAGGGATGATCCTCCCGGCGCTTTTTCATCGGGGATCGGAAAGGAGGCGGTCTGATGCGTCGGGCTGTGATCGTGATCGGCTGCAGCTACGGGGACGAAGGCAAAGGCCTCGCGTCTTACTGGGCGGCGGCCGAAATGGGGGCGCCCTGCCTCAACGTGATGATCAACGGAGGTGCCCAGCGGGGCCATACTGTGGATCTGAAGGACGGCAGGCGGCACGTGTTCCACCATTTCGGCTCCGGCAGTTTATCGGGCGCGGACACATGCGCGGATACGGACTATATCGTCAATCCGGCGGTGTTCGTCCGGGAGGCGGCGGATCTTGAAGATACGTTCGGTTTTGTGCCGAAGGAATATGTGTCGCGGGCCTGCCGGGTGTCCACCCCTTACGACATGATGGCGGGGCAGATCATCGAGGAGTTCAGGGGGGCAAAACGCCACGGTTCCTGCGGCCTGGGCATCCAGGAGACGAGGCTGAGGTACCTGAATACGGACTGGGCTCTGCCCTACGGCGCTCTGGAGACGATGGGGGAGGAGGATTTCAGGCGGTACTGCCGCAGGATCGCTTTCGAGTACCTGCCCTCGCGCCTGATGGAATTTGGGATGAGCGCGGACGAAAAATGGCAGGCGGCCCTGCGGGATGAGGGGCTGATCGCATCCGCGTACAGGGATCTTGACGCCATGCGGCGCGCGGTCACGGGATACGACAGATGGGAGGATCTGGCCGCGGGCTATCCGGGGCTGGTGTTCGAGGCCGGTCAGGGTCTGGCCCTGGACGCGCTGAATGAAAAGGATTTCCCTTATCTGACCCCCAGCCGCACCACGTCCCTGGTCAGCGCACGGCGGATCGCCGCTCTGCCGGGCCCGACAGATACGCAGATCCTGTATGTGACCCGTTCCTACCTGACGCGGCACGGGGCCGGCCCCCTGCCGGGGGAGTGCCCGAAAGATCTGATCGGGCCCGGGATCGAGGACAGGACCAATGTGCCCAACCCCCATCAGCAGGTGCTGCGCTACGCGCCGTTCGATCCTGCGGCGGTGGCGGAGCGGGTGACTTCTGATCTGAGTGAGACCCGGAAAGCGCTGCCGGACGCCGCCTCGGCGGTACTGGTGACCCACCTTAATGAGACCGGCGGCGGCCTGAGCGGGGGCGCGGATCTCAAGGCTTTCTCGTCCCTTTTCGACCGGGCATACTGCTCCTGTGACCCCTTCGATGTTAAGGAGAGCCAAACAGGCGTTTGACAAGATATCCGGTGAGCCTTCCGTCCGTTCCGGGCGGGGGGCTCACATGGCTTTTTGTCACTTCATCATTGACGGAAAGGCCGATTTGGTGTACCTTATCCATGATGGATCAAAAAACGGGATGGGGGCGTCCGGCATGCTTATCCCGTTGGCCGGCCATCCGTTTTAAGATGCCGTCAGCCGGAGAGAGCTCGTGTCCGGGGGCGCCGGTATCGCCGGTCTCATATCCACCGAGGAGGCTTATATGAGCGAAGGTTTCTCTCCCAAAGCGAAGAAGAAATTCCTTTTGGCTGCCGTCTTGCTCGCGGTGTTCGTCATCCTCACCGTCCTTTTGTATACGGCTGACCGTCAGCCCTATACCACCCTGGTGACGCCGTACGCCAAAGGGGCAGAGGCCCAGACAGCCACCATCGGCCTGGCGGGCCTCAACCTGAAGATGTCCGAGTGGCTGGGGTTCAGGAACGGCTTCTATGAGGTCACGGAGGTCCTGGGGTATGTGGAGATCGCCGTGGCGGTGTTCATTTTCCTGCTGGCGGTCTGGCAGCTGGTCACGAGGAAGTCGATCCGCAGGATAGACCGGGAAGTCATCGCCATGATGGTCCCGTACGCGCTGATCGTGATCTTTTACGTGCTCTTTGAGCGCATCAGCCCCAATTTCCGGCCGGTGCTGCTGGAGGAGGGGCTGGAGATGTCCTTCCCGTCCACTCACACGGTGCTGGGCGTGGGCGTCATGGTCACGGCGGAGGCCTTCTTCGCCAGGCATTTCAGGGATAACACCTTCCTGGGCAAATGGATGCCCTGGATCTGCCGGATCATCTCGGTCACGACGGTGTTCTGCCGTGCGATGTCGGGCGTGCACTGGGTTACGGATATCCTGGGCGGTCTCATCCTGGCCTTTGCCATCGCCTTCGTGTATGACGGGCTCATCGAGGAGGAGTGATCCTTGACCCCCGAGGAGGAATTCTTCTTAAGGCGTGTCAGGGACGTGAGCGGAAGGAGCGGCCGCTACGGTTATCTGGGTTTCCTCAACGAGGCGGAGGCCGCTTTGTGCCGTGCCATGGCCCGGGGCGGATCTTTGCGTCCCATGACCCTTTACGGCGGATATCCGGACGCGCAGCGCTGCATGGCGCGCTTCGGTTCCGCGGAGGAAACGGGCTATGAGGAGCCGTGGCCCATCGCCCGTCTGATCCTGAAACCCGCCGCCGGCCGTTTCAGCGAGGACCTGACGCACCGGGACGTGCTCGGCGCCCTGATGAGCATGGGCATCGAAAGGGACGTGCTTGGGGATCTGGTCAAGGCGGACGGTGTCTGGCATATTTTCTGCCGGGAGGAGATGGTGCCTCACCTGACGGGATTGATGAAGGTGCGCGCGACGCCTGTCCGCGTGGAGGAAGCTTCCGACGATCTGCCCCTTCCGGCGCTTTCGACCGAGAGGGTGAGGATCAACGTGTCCTCCGTCAGGGTGGACCTGGTGGCGGCTCACCTGTGCGCTCTGAGCCGGGGCAAAGTTCTGGATTTGTTCCGGCGGCAGATGGTGTTCCTCAACGGCCTCACGTGCGATGACCCCTCCAGGCCGCTCAAAGAGGGGGACGTCCTCTCCCTGAGGGGGCACGGCAAGTACCGATGCGCGGGGGTCTCCGGAACCAGCAGGAAGGGCAAACTGTATCTGGAACTGGACCGTTACATGTAAGGAGTTACATGTAAAATAAATAGTAAAGGAGCTAGTGATATGGGTGTATCGATTCTTATCGCCGGCGCCGGTGTGACCGGCTGCGCGGTCGCCAGGGTGCTGAGCCGGTATCAGGCGTCGGTAACAGTGGTGGACATGGCTGCCGACCTGGCGGAAGGCGCTTCCAAGGCCAACAGCGGCATCGTTCACGCGGGGTTTGACGCTCATCCGGGCACAGCCAAGGCGGAGATGAACGTGCTGGGCGCCAGGATGTACCCCGCTCTGTGCGCGGAACTGGGCGTGCCCTACCGGCAGGCGGGCGCTCTGGTATTGGGCTTTGACGAGGAGGATCGCAAGACCCTCGAAGGCCTTCTGGAACAGGGTAAGACCAACGGTGTGCCCGGGCTGGAGATCCTGGAGAAGGACCAGGTGCTGGCCATGGAGCCGAACACCAATCCCGAAGTGGTCTGCGCTCTCTGGGCGCCCACCTCGGGCCTGACCAGCCCCTATGAGATGACATTCGCCCTGGCGGATCACGCGGCCCTCAACGGCGTGGGTTTCGCCTTTGACGAGGAGGTGCTCTCCGTGAAGCCCAAGGCCGAAGGCGGCTTCAGGGTGACCACTTCCAAGGGTGAGCGCGAGTGCGATATCTTCATCAACTGCGCGGGCGTGTTCGCCGACAGGATCCACAACGGCCTGTGTGATGACAAAAAGAGCATCACGGCGCGCCGCGGGCAGTACTACCTGTTCGACAGGACGGGCACGATCCCCTTCAATCACACCATGTTCCAGTGCCCCACCAAGATGGGCAAGGGCGTTCTTGTCACGCCCACGGTGCACGGCAACCTGCTGCTGGGCCCCTCCGCCGAGGATATACCGGACGGCCTGGATACGTCCACGACCGCCGAAGGCCTGGCCTTCGTGCTGGACAAGAGCCGCCGCACCTGGCCCAAGGCCGGTATGTGGGGGACCATCACCAATTTCTCCGGCATCCGTGCCCATGAAAACGGCGGTGATTTCGTGATCGGCGCCGTGCCCGGCTTAAAGGGCGCCTATGAAGCCCTGGGCATCGAGAGCCCCGGCTTGTCCGCGGCTCCGGCCATCGGCGAAAAGCTCGGCTCTCAGGTGGCGCAGGAAGCCGGCCTTGAGATCAAGAAGGAGATCGTGCCGCCGATGAAGCGGCCCAAGCCCTTCCACGACATGAGCAACGAGGAGCGCGCCGAGGCGGTCGCGAAAGATCCTGACTACGGCAAGATCGTGTGCCGGTGCGAAGTGGTCACCGAGGCGGAGATCCGCGAAGCGATCCGCCGTCCCGTGGGCGCCAGGAGCGTGGACGCCGTCAAGCGCCGCACCCGCGCGGGCATGGGACGCTGCCAGGGCGGCTTCTGCAGCCCCCGGGTCATGGAGATCCTCAGTGAGGAGATGGGAGTGCCCATGATCGATATCACCAAGAACGGCGGCGGAAGCTACCTGCTGACCGGCCGCATCGACGACACGCTGGGGAAGGAGTGACGACCATGGAACTGAAAAAAGTAGATGTTCTGATCATCGGCGCGGGCCCCGCGGGTCTGGCGGCGGCTCAGGCTGTCAAGCAGAGCGGTATCGATTCGCTCCTGGTGCTCGAGCGTGAGCATCAGCCCGGCGGCATCCTGCGTCAGTGCATCCATAACGGCTTCGGCCTGCACCGCTTCAAGGAAGAACTGACCGGCCCCGAATACGCCAAGCGGGATATCGACGCCGCCGGCGCCCTGGGCATCCCCATCAAGACGGATACCACCGTGCTGAGCGTGGACGGCCCCGCCCATGTGGTCACCTGCATCTCGGCCCAGGACGGGCTGGAGCAGTATGAGGCCAAGGCGATCATCCTGGCCATGGGCTGCCGGGAACGTCCCCGCGGCGCTCTGGGCACGCCGGGCACCCGGTGCTCCGGTATCTATTCGGCCGGTACGGCGCAGAAATTCGTCAACCTGGAGGGCTTCATGCCCGGCAAGCGGATCGTGATCCTGGGGTCCGGCGATATCGGCCTCATCATGGCCCGCCGCATGACGCTGCAGGGCGCGAAGGTCCTGGCCTGCGTGGAACTCATGCCTTATTCCTCCGGCCTGAACCGCAATATCGTCCAGTGCCTGAACGACTATGACATCCCCCTGTACCTGTCCCACACCGTGATCGATATCAAGGGGCGTGAGCGTCTCACCGGCATCACCGTGGCGAAGGTGGACGAAAAGCGCAAGCCCATCCCCGGCACCGAGATCGAGTTCGACTGCGACACGCTGCTACTGAGCGTGGGCCTGATCCCCGAGAACGAGCTGTCCGAAGGCGCGGGCGTGGCCATGAGCCCCAAGACCCGCGGCGCCCTGGTGGACGACAGCCTGGAGACCAGCGTGCCCGGCATCTTCGCCTGCGGCAACGTGCTCCACGTGCATGACCTGGTGGACCACGTGTCCAACGAGTCCTTCAAGGCCGGCGCGGCCGCGGCGGCCTATGTGAAGGCCGGTGCCGTCGAGGGTGAAAAGATCACCGTGACCGACGGCGACGGCGTGATGGGCACCGTGCCCCAGTTCATCCGCAAGGGCGCCACGGCGGGCGTGGATCTGATGTTCCGGCCCACGGGCGTGTTCCGCAACGCCACCTGTGTGGTCACCTGCGGGGACCGGGAGATCGCGCGTAAGAAGGCCATGATCTATACCCCCGGCGAGATGGCCGTGGTGACCCTGAAACCCGACGTGGTCAGCACGCTGGACGCGCCGGTGACCGTTCGCATCGAAAGGAGCTGATCTTATGGAGATAACCTGCATCAATTGCCCGGTGGGCTGCCGTTTGGTGGTGGAAATGAAGGACGGCCAGGTGGTTTCCGTGACCGGGAACACCTGCAAGAGGGGCGACACTTATGCCCGGCAGGAGTGCGTGGAGCCGATGCGGATGGTCACGGCGGTCATCCCCGTGAAGGGAAGCAAAATGCCCCTGAGCGTCAAGACCCGCACCCCGATCCCCAAGAAGATGATCTTCGACTGCATGCAGGCCCTGAAGACCGTGGACATCAGTGCTCCCGTCGCCACCGGTGACGTGGTGCTCGCGGATGTGTGCGGCTCGGGCATCGATATCATCGCCACCAAGGACATCGCCTGATCACGACCGGAGGAAAATGGATATGGCAACAGTAACGCGTCCGCGCGCTGAGATGGATAAAGCCTGTCTGTGGCGCCTTGAAGATATCTTTCCCACCGACGAGGCCTTCGAGAAGGAACTGGCCGCTGTCCGCGGCGAGCTGCCCAAAGTGAGCGCCTTTAAGGGGAAGGTGGCGTCCGATCCCAAAGGGGCGATCCGCGCCTCCTTCGAGATCAATAAAAGACTGTCGGTCCTGTACAGCTACGCTTTCATGAAGCAGGACCAGGATGGAGCCGATACCCATTCTCAGGATATGAAAGCCCGGGCGATGAGCCTGATCGTGGCTGCCGGCGCCGCCGGCGCGTTTCTGGAGCCTGAACTGCTCCTTCTGCCGGAGGAAGATCTCAAAGCGCTGATGACCGACAAGGATTTTGAGGATTACAGCGTGTATCTGTCCGAGCTCCTCCGGCAGAAGGCCCATTCCCTGTCCCCGGAAGAGGAGAAGCTGATGGCCTCTGCCGGCGAGGTGCTGCGCGCCCCCGGCGAGATCTTCGGCATGTTCGACGACGTGGACATCCCGTTCCCCGAAGTGCGGGACGAGAACGGGAACGACGTGAAACTGAGCCACGCCAATTACGGCGTGCTGATCCGCTCGGGCGACCGGGCCGTCCGTCAGGCGGCCTATGAGGCCATGATGGGGACCTTCGGCCGGTTCGCTTCCACGGTGACGGCGATGTACGCCGCCCACGTGAAAGGGGATATCTTCACCGCGTCCGCCCGGAAGTATCCCAATACCCGCGCTATGGCCCTGGACCGGAACAACATCCCCGAAAAGGTATACGACAATCTGATCAAGGCGGTGGAAGGCGCTCTGCCGGAGCTTAAGAAAGTGCTGCGCCTGCGGAAAAAGTGCCTGGGCGTGGACACGCTCCGGCCCTATGACCTGTACGCCCCGCTGGTAAAGGACGCGGATAAAAAGATGACCTATGCCGAGGCGTTCGAAACGGTCATCAGCGCGCTCAAGCCCCTGGGGGACGATTACACCGCGCTTCTCAAAAAGGCCCGGGACGAGGGCTGGATCGACGTTTACCCCAACCTGAACAAGCGTTCGGGCGCCTATTCCGGCGGCGCTTACGGGGTGCACCCCTATGTGCTCCTCAACCACACCGATGACCTGGAGAGCTGCTTCACCCTGGCCCACGAGCTGGGCCATTCCATGCACACCTGGTATTCCGAGCACGCCCAGCCCTATCCCAAGGCGGACTACACCCTGTTCGCCGCCGAGGTGGCCTCCACGACCAATGAGGTGCTCCTGACCCGTTACCTCATGGAGAAGTATCGGGATGATAAGGCCATGCTCACCATGCTGTGCAACCAGTTCATCGAGTCCTTCAGGACCACCGTGTTCCGGCAGACCCTGTTTGCCGAGTTTGAGTGGCAGGCCCACCGGATGGCGGAAGAGGGACGGTCTCTCAACAAGGATGATCTTAAGGCTCTCCACAGGAGCCTGAACGAGAAGTATTACGGCCCGGAGTGTGAAATGGATGACCTGATCGGCTGGGAATGGATGCGCATCCCGCATTTCTACCGGTCTTATTACGTGTACGTCTACGCTACGGGTTTCTGTGCCGCCGCGGCCATCGCCGACAAGATCCTCACCGAGGGCGGGAGCGCGGTGGCGGGCTATAAGCGCTTCCTGTCTGCGGGCTGCAGCGTACCTCCCATCGAGGCGCTGCGCTGGGCCGGTGTGGACATGGAGGACGTTTCTTCCGTGGCCGCTTCCCTGAAGGTGTTCGCTGATACGGTGGACCGCCTGGAGGCGCTGCTCGGAGACGAGTGACCGATTGTGAGGATCAATGGCACCTGATACCTACGAGATATTATCGCTGTTCATGCGGTATGTGTTCGTGCTGATGGGATTCATCATCCTGTGGCGCGCCTACCGCTGGCTCCGCAAGGACCAGCGGTACTACCGCAGCGAAATGAAACGCCTTCCCGACGCGGGCTTCGTGGGGGAAATGGTGGACCTGGATTCGGAACAGGTCTTCCCCCTGCCCCGGGAGGGCGTTATCGGTTCCGGGCGGCAGGCGGACATCGTCGTGAACGGACGGGGCGCCAGGCGCCGCATGGCGGATCTGACCTTCGTGGACGGGAAAGGGCTCAGGATCCAGCCGCTTTGCCGCGGGCGGTTTTATCTGGACGGGGAAGCGTTCACGCGGCCTGTCTACGCCCTTCACGGTTCCGTACTGAGGATACAGAACACGTATTTCAAAGTGCGTCTGTTCGCAGGGCTGGAGGTGCCGGAGAGGACCGCACCCGTGCTGCCGGTGCCGGAGACGGAGTTCGATCGGGATTACGATCCCTTCGACGGGATCGCCTGGACGAATTACTCATACGGCGGTGAGAACGGGGCCGCTCCGGAGGAGGAGCCCGGCGGGGACGATGAGGTGGTCTGGCCGGAGGGCCGCGGCGGGAGGGATGGCTATGAGTGAGCGTCAGGCCAGGGCCGGTCAGCGGGCCGGGCGCAGGCTGCTCTCGGCCGTCATGGTCTTCTATCTGCTGGCTTTCCTTTTATTGTTCCTCCGGGAGTATGATCTGCGCGCTTTGGCCCTGGCGGCGGTGGTGCCATCCATCATCTTCGTCGGCGTCAGGGGCATTCCCAAGCTTTTCCCGGCGGACAGGCTGCTGCTTTCCCTGACCAATTTCCTGTGCGCCCTGGGCGTGCTGGTGCTCTACCGGCTCAGTCCGGAACGCGGTCTCGGCCAGGCGGTCAATTACCTCGTGGGGGTGGCCGCGATGATCGTCTGCACCCTGTTCGTGCGCTATGTCCGCCGCCGCCGCGCTTTTACGATCCTGTTCATCCCGGCCGGGCTGGCGCTGATCGCGCTGCCGCTGTTCATCGGCAATGAGATCAACGGCGCCAGGAACTGGGTCAGCCTGGGCGGGTTCTCCTTCCAGCCCAGCGAGATGGTGAAGCTGGCCCTTCTGTATATACTGGCTTTCCTCCTGTCCCGGCGCAAGTGGTTCCTGGGCGGTGTCTACGCCGCGCTCTGTCTCGGCGCCCTGATGCTGCAGAAGGACCTGGGAACGGCTCTTATGTATTACGGCGTCACGATCGTGATGCTGTATGTGTCCACGGGTTCTCTCACCCTGGTGGGCATCGGCCTTGCGGGCGGTGCCGGGGCGGCTGTGGCCGGCTATAAAATGTTCGCCCATGTGCGCCGCAGAGTGTCCATCTGGCTCAATCCCTGGGCGGATCCCACCAATACCGGATACCAGATCGTACAGGGCCTGATCGCCATGGTCAACGGCGGATTGTGGGGCGTGGGCCTGGGGCTCGGCAACGCGTCGGTGATCCCGGAATACTACAATGATTTCATCTTTTCCGTGGTGCTGCATGAGTTCGGAAGCCTGTTCGGCCTCATGGTGCTGGGCATGTACCTGGCGATCTTCTTAAGGGGCATGATGACAGCGTCCCGGGCCAGGACCCGTTTCGATACGCTCCTGGCGGTGGGCTGCTCGGCGATGCTGGCTCTGCAGACCTTCGTGATCGTCGGCGGGAACATCAAGCTGATCCCCCTGACGGGGATCACCCTGCCCTTTATCAGCTACGGCGGCACATCCCTGGTATCCTCCCTGGCGATCATCGGCCTGCTGCAGGGCGTGGCGGCCAGGAACGAGGCCGGGATCAGGGCGGACAAGGCCCTGGCCGGTTATGAGGAGGGCGGAGCGTGAAAGCGATCAGGCGCCGGGCACGCCGGCTGATACCGGTGATATGCTTTTTGTTCCTGCTGCTGGCGGGCTATGGGACCTATACCCATCTGGCTTACGGCGGCAGGTGGTTCTCCATATCCTCCAACGCTTACGCCAGGGAGCAGCGCCGCAATGTGACCGCCGGGAAGATCATCGACCGGAACGGCGTGGTCCTGGCCGAGACGGTGGACGGCGTGAGGACCTACCAGGCGGACGAGACGGCCCGGCGGGCCGTGGTGCATGTCCTGGGGGACGAGGCCGCCAATGTGGCCAATGGTGTGGAGAGCTTCATGTCCTATTACCTGTACGGGTTCGATATGTCTTTCCCGGAACGGGTCAGGCTCTTCCTGGCCGGGGAGAAGCGGGTGGGGGACGATATCACGATCTCCGTCGATTCCGGGCTGTCCGCCTATATCGCGAAAAGATTTCCCGCGGGCAAAAAAGGCGCTGTGGCGGTCATGAACTACCGCACGGGCGAGATCCTGGCGCTGATGTCCTTCCCGAATTTCGACCCTGCCGCCGTGACGGAAAAACTCAAGGCGGACAGCGGCAAGCCCTTTTACAACCGCGCCACCCAGGGGCTGTACGCTCCCGGATCCACCTTCAAGATCATCACTTCCGCCGCGGCGCTGGAGCATATCGATAATATCCTCCAAAAGACCTACAACTGTACGGGGCGGCTCATGGTGGACGCACGCCGGATCACCGACGCGGGCAGCGATCTGGAGCGGGAAGTCTACGTCCATCACGGCGACATCGGCCTGGAACGGGCTTTCCAGGTATCCTGCAACAATACCTTCGCCCAGATCGCCCTGGAGCTGGGGGATGAGATCCTCAAGCGGGAAGCGGACGCGGCCGGGTTCGATTACAATTTTCTGTTCCGGGATCTGGTCGTGGAGAACTCCTCCTATCCGGTCACGAACCGCACGGACCGCGAGGTGGCCATGACCGGCATCGGCCAGAGCGCTCTTCAGGTCACGCCCCTGCACATGTGCCTGATCGCTGGGGCGGTGGCCGACCGGGGCGTCATGATGGAACCCAGGCTGCTGCTGCGCGCCGTGTCCGCCATCGGCATCGAGAAGACCTCATTCAGCTCGGCGCGCTTCAGACAGGCCTTCCGGGAGGATACGGCGGAAGCCCTGAAGCAGTATATGTACAACGTGGTATCAAAGGGCACGGGCACGGCCGCCCAGGTGCCCGGACACCGGATCTGCGGCAAGACCGGATCGGCGGAGATCGACGGCCAGGAGAACACCAACGCCTGGTTCGTGGGTTTCATCGACGAGGAGAGCGCGCCTTACTGCGCGGCGGTGATATG
>CADCQZ010000041.1 GCA_902803675.1 uncultured Eubacteriales bacterium | reverse complement strand
GATGATCGCCGCCTCCTCGATCTCGCCTGAGAGCTGCATCATGCTGTTGAGGGCGGACCGGCTGGCGAAGGGGATGTACTTGACCGTGCCGGCCAGCACCAGCAGCAGGAAGGTGTTGTAGATGCCCACGTTGGAACCGAAAATGAAGAACGCGACACCCACGGCCAGGGACGGCATCAGGTAGGGCAGGAACGCCATGTTGTTCACATAGGCCGACCACTTGCTGCGGCGGTTCTTGCTGACGCAGTAGCCGATCAGGGTGCCGATGGTGCCCGCGCACAGCGCGCACAGGATCGCCACGATCAGGGTGCCGCCGAAGGCGTTCCAGATCTCCGAATTGAACAGGATGCCCTTCTGGCCGTACATGCCGTTCTCCGACACGTTCTCCGCGGTGATCCACCACTTGGTGGTCATATGGCCCGCGATGCCGTGCTGGATGAAGGAGTAGTCACTGGGGTTGGGCAGGAAGGTCTCGACCGCGAAAAGGATGATGGGCATGATGCCCGTCAGGAGCGTCAGCAGCACGAACAGACAGCTGATCGGGTATCTCGCGCCGCGCAGATTGACCACGCTGGACTGGCCGGATTTGCCGGTGACGGTGGTAAAGTTCTTGCGGCCGGATGTGGTCCTCTGGTTGACCAGAAGGATGATGAAGCCGAACAGCATCATGATGACCGCCAGGATACTGGCCTGGCCGGCGTGGTCCGAGCTCATGCCGACATACTGGGTGGACAGTGTGCGCAGGTTCAGGTAATGGGGAATGGGATAAGAACCCATGGCACTGGAGAACACCAGCAGGATGGTGGACAGGATCGCCGGCTTGACCAGCGGGAGCGTGACCCTCAGGAAAGTCTTCCACCGGGGCGTGTTCAATATGGTAGCCGCCTCTTCCAGGTTGGCGTCCATATTGCGGAAAATACCGCCGATCAGGATGTAGGCGAAGGGCGCGTAATGCAGCGCCAGCACCACCGATACGGGGAACAGGCCCTCACACCACCATTTGGGCATATACACATGGAACAGCGCCACGAACAGGCCGTCGTTGCCGCCCGTGACGATATTGCTGTTGAACAGGTTCTGCCACATGACGGCCAGGGTCCACTGGGGCATGATGTACGGGAAAATAAAGATGGAACTGAGGTATTTTTTGAATTTCAGGTTGGTCCTGGTCACCAGGTACGCGAAGATGCCGCCGTACAGGATGGCGCCGAAGCAGGCGAAAGCGCTGATCAGGACGGAGTTGTACAGCGGGGGCAGCAGGTAGGTGGAGGCGTTGCTCACATAGACCCGCACCCGGTTGACACGGGTGGTCACGCCCTCCCCCAGCAGGTTCGTCCAGTTATAGGTGGTATGGATGCCGTCGATAGCCTGGAACTGATGGCCGAGGGCTTCCTCCGCCGAGTCGATGCTGCCGGGATGCAGCTTGAAGGTATCCTGCAGGATCGTGATCATCGGGAAAACGGTGGTCACCGTCAGCAGGATGCCCAGGACCAGCAGGATGGCGTTCTGCGGTTTGGAAAGATAGGTCTTGACCCGCTGGGGCGACAGGGCGGATACGATGGAATGCCGCTTCTGGTTGTCGCCCGCCAGGGCGAAGATCACCAGCAGCAGCGCCAGCGCCAGCGCGATCGCGCACCAGGCGACGGAATAGTCCACGGGCACCAGAAGGACGATCCCGATCAGAGAGCCCAGGGCAGTGATGAAAGCGGCTTTGAAACAGGCGCCCGTCCGTCCCGCGGTGATAAGGACCATCAGGCCGGAAACGGAGAACAGCAGCGCCACCAGGAAAGTGGCGATGCCCTGCACATACTGAAAGCTGGCGAGGAACGCGCTCATGAAGTCGATCGGATAGCCCGGCGCTTCGCCTTCCGCTGCCGCTTCCGCCTGCAGCGCGGCGATCACCTGATCCTTCACAAAGCCCATATAGCTCTGGCACAGGATCATGATGCCGATCAGGAGGATCAGGCTGCCGGTCAATATTTTGGCGGTTTTCATTTTCTTCTCTGTCATGAGGGATAAAACCTCCTTAACACGCGGCATACTTGAGACCGGTCCAACTGGCTCCGCCGGGCCGAGACCTCACCGGCCGGCGGAGCGATAATGACACAGAAGAGGCATGAAAGCCATGCCTCTTCTGTGTTTTGCCTTCCCATGAAGGCAAAGGGTCTTATATCACTTGTTGGCGATGATGCCGTCGATCCACTTGCTCATGGCACCGGACACGGAAGCGCAGTAAGCGGGCTCTTCCACGACCAGCTTGCCGTCATTGAGCCACCAGTCATAGCCGCGGTCGTTCATGGCGGCGTAGAGCAGCTCGTCGGTGGGATTGCCGTTCTCATCCTTGCTGTAGCCGTCCTTGCTGTGATCCTGCATGCAGGCGGGCACGGGAGCGTAGCCGCCCATGTCCTTGCCCCAGGCATAGAAGCCTTCGGGGGTGGTGGTCATGAAGGCGATGATGGCGCAGGAGGTCCAGGGCAGGGGGCTGGTCTTGGTCAGCATCAGGTAATGCTTGTAGGCATAACCGCCGATGCCGGTGTAGTTGTCCTGATAGGCAGCCACGGTGATGTTGTTGCGGGAAGACTCGGCGGTCTCCTCCACGGAACGGAGCTTGGAGTACACCAGCAGGCCGGCCTGGTCCTTCGCGGAGGTGGTCACCAGGGTGTTGCAGATGGGGCCGTCATCGGTCTGCTCGTTGTACTTCTCGCACCACAGATACACCCAGGCCAGGCCGTACTGCACGTTGTCGCCGGTCAGCCCCAGGTCCGCGGCGTCCTGTTTCATGTCCTCGATCAGGGCGTCGTCTTCCTCGTTTTTGCCGTCCCAGGCTTCATAGGCTTCCTTGGCGATGGTGGCATACTTGTCGCTGGTCATCATGTACAGGAAGTTCTTGCCCACGGGTTCGGAGTTGACGCCCATGAACAGGGGCGCCTCACCCTCGGCCACGAAGTCCCACATATTGGTGAAGGTCTTGTCACCCACGCAGTTGAACATGAACACCTTGTTCAGGGTCTGCAGGGCGAGAGGATTCTCGTTGTTCTCCCTGGCCAGGCCTTCAGCCTCGGTCCAGTCCTTGGGCACGAAGTTGAGCAGCACGCCGGTATCCAGCATCTTGGACTGGATCTGGTTGCCGTCCTGGATCAGCGTCATGGAGAAGGTGTGGTTGGCGCCGTTCACATCTTCGGTCAGCTGATCGAAGATCTTGTTCTCTTTGGGCTGCTGCCAGTCCCAGTTGAGAGTATAGGTGGCGTCGATCTTCTGGAGCTCCTCCACGAAGAGGGGCAGCGCGGATTTGCCGCGGCTGGAGTTGCCCACGGCGTAGAAGTCCTTGCCGCTGGACTCTTCGATGGCTTTCTTGTACAGTTCCTCACGGGTCATGGTCTGGGCCTGGGCAATGATGTCGGCCACAGAATCCTCGGCAAAAGCGGAAACGCTCAGCAGACCGGCCAGCATGGCCAGCGCCATAAAGAATGCCAAAAACTTTTTCATGGAAATACCCCTTTCCTGAAATGAAATATTGGTGTGTTTCACCGGTGCGTATTATACAGCCAGGCGCACAAAAAGTAAAGCGGAATTTATGAAAATTGCCCATAAAAAGAGAAGACCTCCCCCGTTTCCGGCCAAATGAAAAGAGCCTCCCCCGGCGGGAGAGGCCCTCATGACCGGAGCCGGGCGCCGGCGGTCACTGACCGTTGGCGGCGAGATATTCCTCCAGGCACTGGCCTGTTTCCTTCATGCGCATACTGTGTTCTTTACCCACGTAGCGGTAATGCCACTCCTCCCCCAGGAATCCCGTGATGTCGTCCTTGTCGTCCGGATAGCGGAGGATGAAGCCGTATTCCCAGCAGTGGTTCACCATCCAGGCGTACTGGGCCGTATCCCCGAAATCCGCCCCCTCCACGTTCAGGTCGAAGGCCAGACCGGTGTGGTGCTCGCTGGTGCCGGGATCGGCCACATAGGCCCTGGCGGCACTGACGGCCTGCGCGTGGGTGCGGCCTTCGTTCTCATACTCGGCGATGCGGTTCTGCAGGATGCGCTTCTGCTCCTGAAAAGTGCGGTAGCACTCCCGGATCTTCCAGGGATAGATGCCCTGGGCGTGAGCGGCGGCCAGCATCTCCTTGAGGGCCCGGGCCGCCTCATCCACAGCTCTCAGGGACTGGCTGTTCAGGGTGATATAATCCTCATCGAACACATCCTTGAGATCCACCAGCCCCTTGGGCACGAAGGACTCGTCCACCGGATGGGTCTTGTTCACCAGGAGGGGCCATTCCCCCGCCAGGGTATCCACGGTGGTCAGGCTGTGAGCTTCCAGGGAATGGAGCATCTCCCACGTGAGCGGGCCCACCACGCCGTCGTTCCCCAGGCCGTGCTGGGCCTGGAAGGAGCGGACAGCCGACTGAGTGCCGGGCCCGAACTGACCGTCCACCTCGCCTGAGTAAAATCCCAGATCCTTCAGGATCCGCTGGACCTCCCGCACCGTGTCCCCGGAAGCGCCGTTCGCGATATTCGCAAAGGGCGTCGCGGTCGGTTCCGGCGTGATGAGAGCGGGATCCCGCGTCACCGACATACCGTGGACCGTCGGGGTCAGGATGGGCGTTATCTGCGCCTCCGCCCGGATGATCTCCTCCTGCCGGGAGGATTCCCCGTTAAAATACACCATCGCGAAAACACTCCCCACTATGATGATCATGATAACGGCCAGCGCCGCGCGGCCGCCTCCGGCCCGGTCCTTCGCCATGACAGGTCCTCCTTCACAGAACTGACCGTATTATACCATGTTCCGCCCCGGTCAACAATACGCTACCAGATGAGCGACGCCAGATAAGCGACGGCGGGGATCGTGGCAAGGGAAAACAGCGTGGAGATCACCACCGTTTCCACGGCATAGGCGTGATCCTTGCCGTGGAGCTGGGCGTACACCGCCACATTGGATCCCACCGGGCAGGAGACGGCCAGCAGCAGCACCATTTTCATGTCGTGCCATGCCGCCGGCAGCAGGGAGAGCAGCGCCAGAGCGATGAGCGGCACCAGCACGAGCCTGACCGCCGAAACAGCATACAGCGACCGGCGGGTGAACATGCGCTTTATATCCGTCTGTGCCAGATAGATGCCCACGGTGAACATAGCCAGAGGCGTATTGAGCGCCGTGACCGTCGACAGGGTATCCGTCACGATCGCGGGCAGCCTGATCCCCGAGGCGAACAGGATCAGGCCGATAAGCACCGCGATCACGAAAGGGGCCCTGATCAGTTTTCCGGGCTTGAGGCCCTCCCGGATGGGCTGACCGTTCATGATGGAGACGCCGTAGGTCCACTGGCCGATGTTCAGGAACGCGATGAACCCGGCGGCGTAAAAAACGGCTCCCTGCCCGAGGGAGGCGAGGATCAGCGGGATACCGAAAAAGCCCGGATTTGAGAACGCCCCGGCAAAGGCCGCTATCGCGTCCTTCCTGAAAAAAGCCCGGGACACCAGGATGGACATGAGAAGCAGCGCCGCGGCGGTCAAAGTGCTGTAAAGCAGGCCCATCACGTGTTCAGGCGTCCTGTCCACCAGGAAACCGTTGATGATCACAGCCGGCAGCACCAGGTAGATCAGGATATTTCCCAGGGCCTTGCTCCCCTCCCGGGATATCTTCCCGCCTCTGAACAGCAGATATCCGATCCCCGCCAGGACGAACATCCTGACGATCTGCCGGGCCAGGATCAGCATAGTCTCCATTCCTCAGGACCTCCTCAGAAATACCAGACTTCTTTTACAGTTCCTTATACATCAGGATCTCGTCCCGCAGGGAACCGTCATCCATCTTCAGGGCGTGATGCCGCCTGCCGCTTTCGATAAAGCCGCATTTTTCATACAGCGCTCTCGCCCGTTCATTGTCCGCGACCGCTTCCAGATCGATCTGGCTGTAGCCCATCCGGGCCGCCAGTTCCGACAAATATCCGATCATGGCCCTGCCGATGCCCAGCCCCCAGTATTCCCTGTACAGGGCGATGCCCAGAGAGCACCGGTGACGGATCTTGCGCTTGTCCCCGGCCGGGCTCAGGGAACTGTTCCCGGCGACCGACCCATCCACCTCCGCGGCCATCATCACCGTGCCCGGAGCCTCAAGGATCCGGCCCAGGATCTCCCTTTCCTCCTCAAGAGTGTAGCGCACCTCGTCGGGATACCGCAGAAGGAACGGCGTCTCCCCCGCGATGGTCCTCATATACCGGAGCAGTTCCTCCGCGTCATCCGGCACCGCCGGGCGCAGCACGCAGGTCCGGCCGTCTTTCATGGTCACTGTTCTTTCATCAAACTTCAATCCGCCCGCCTCCTTCAGTCCTTTGGCGGAAATGCGTTGTAAAAAGCGCGCTCCCCGAAGGCTTTCTTTTTCGGCGCCTTCTTTTCGTCCTGTGCGATGCCCACGGGCAGGAAGCATACGAGCTCATACCCATCCGGCACGCCCAGGACCGCGGCCATTTTTTCGCCGATCCGGTCCTCATCCGTGATATGGCCCTCATACCAGCAGCTCGAGTATCCCAGCGCCTCCGCGGCCAGGAGCATGTTCTCGATGGCGGCGGAATAATCCTGGACAGCGAAGCACCGGTCCCGGTACGCGTTGATCCTCTGAGTGAGGACGCAAATGACGGCGGGCGCCGTCTCCCCCACGGGAGGATCGATCACCTGCCGCAGCCGGGCGAGCACGGCCGGGTCATCCACGGCGATGAGGCTCGTGGTCTGTTTATTGCAGCCGGAGGGAGCCGCGAGCCCCGCTTCCATGATGGCGGTCAGATGCTCCACGGGCACCGGTTCCGCCTTGAAGCGGCCGCGGTAACTGCGCCGGGAACGGATGATGTCCAGCACCCGCCGCGCGCCCTGCAGGGACATCACATAGATCTGGCAGGGATTTTCGGGGCCCCACAACTCGGGCAGGACCTCGAACTCCCGGAACCCCAGGCTGAGGTAAAAGCGGTTCGTGCGGTCATAGTCCCCGTACATGCCCATCCGGACCGTCTTGACCTGGAGGAACTCATAGCCGGCCGCGGCGGCCCGGTCCCTGGCCGCTTCGAACAGCTTCCTTCCGATCCCCTGCCGGTGATGCTCCTGAAGGACCCCCATCACCGCCAGTTCGGCCGTATCCCGGCCCGTTTCCTTCAGGCACAGGAAGCCCACGGGCACACCCGCGCGCTCCGCCTTGAAAAAGATCTGATCCGCGCTCTCCCGGATATATCTCTCCCGGGACTCCTCCACGCCGAACCAGTCCGGCAGCGCTTCAAGGATCCGCCGGGCGACAGCGCGTTTTTCCTCCGCGCCGATGACCTCGCTGACCATGGACCGCCCCATGGGGCCTTCGGGCATGGCTCATCCCTCCTTCACACATAAAAAACGTCTTTGAGTATACCCTGTGCCCCGGGAAGCGTCAAGCTCCCCGACAGGACCGACGGCTGCGCGGAATGTCGATTTAAGGAAATCACGGATATGATAAAGGATAAACGCGGAACGCGCAGAATCAATTAACAAAACAATGAACCCGATCGGACGAAAAGGAGGCAGCGATGACCGGATACTTCGGAAAAGACGTGCCCAAGCTTGGCTTCGGGCTGATGCGCCTGCCCAGGAAGGGTCTGTTTACGGACGTGGGCCAGGTCAGTGACATGGTGGACATGTTCCTGGAAGCCGGTTTCACCTATTTCGACACCGCCTTCGTGTATCCCGGATCGGAAGCGGCGACAAAAAAAGCCCTGGTGGACCGCTATCCGAGAGAGAGATACACGATCGCCACCAAGCTGAACGCGGCGATCCCGGCGCTTACGGAAAACGCGGCGAAAAAGCAGTTCACCACCAGCCTGGAGCGTACCGGCGCGGGCTATTTCGATTATTACCTGCTGCACGCCCTGATGGAAAGCAACTACTCCAAATACGACCGGTTCCGCCTCTGGGATTTCGTCCGTGAGCAGAAAGAAAAGGGGCTGATCAAGCATGTGGGCTTCTCCTTCCACGCGGGACCGGAGCTCCTGGACCGGCTTTTGACCGACCATCCCGAGGCGGAGTTCGTGCAGCTGCAGATCAACTACGCCGACTGGGAGAACCCTTCCGTGACTTCACGGGCCAACTATGAGGTGGCAAGAAAGCACAATGTTTCCGTCACCGTCATGGAGCCTGTCAAGGGCGGCAGGCTGGCCGATCCCCCGGAAGAAGTCAAAAAACTGTTCAGGGGATATCATCCCGACATGAGCTTCGCCTCCTGGGCCATCCGCTTCGCGGCCTCTCTGGACGGGATCATCACCGTATTGTCCGGCATGTCCAACATGGAGCAGATGCGGGACAACCTTTCCTATATGAAGGGATTCGAACCGCTCAACGACGAGGAGCAGGCGATCATCCGTAAAGCCCAGCGCATCCTGGGGCATTCCTCCGTCATCCCCTGCACCGCCTGCCGCTACTGCACGGAGGGCTGCCCGAAAAAGATCCCCATCCCCGACATCTTCGCCGCCATGAACAAGCACCTGGGCAGCGGACAGCTCAATGAAGCGAAAGCCGCGTACGAAGCGGCGGCCCTTCCCGGGCACCGGGCATCGGACTGCGTCGCCTGCGGGCAGTGCGAGAGGGCCTGCCCCCAGCACCTGAAGATCATTGACAGCCTGAAGGCCGGCGCGAAGATGCTGGAAGGATAAAGACCATCTGTCGGCCATACCCAAAACAGGAGGCAGACCATGCCGCACTCATCTGACGGACCCGCCGTAACGGGAGCTCCTCCCGCCGGCACACCGGTCACGTGCCCCGCCGCCCGGATCCCCGGGGTGCCCATCCCCGTATCCCGTGTCTTCCTGGGCACAGCCATGGAGCCCTTCATGAAGGGGCAGGACATGTCCGGTCTTCTTGACAGCGTTTTCGCCCTGGGCATCAATGCCTTCGACTGCGCCCGCGGGTACGGCCTGGCGGAAAGGTCCCTCGGGGACTGGATCCGCCGGCGAAACATGCGGGATCGTGTGGTGATCCTTTCAAAATGCGGCAATGTGGACCTGTTCAGGCGCGTCAGGGTGGACCGCAGAGTCATCGAAAACGAACTGGACAAGAGCCTCAGGGCCCTGAACGTGGACACGATCGATATCTATCTTCTCCATCGGGACGACCCGAAGACTCCGCTCAGGGAGATCATGGAGTGCCTCAACGAAAAGCAGAGCGAGGGCAAGATCCGCATCTTCGGCGCGTCCAACTGGACCGCGGAACGCATCGCGGAAGCCAACGCCTGCGCCGCGGCCCACGGGCTCAACGGTTTCACCGTCT
>CADCQZ010000040.1 GCA_902803675.1 uncultured Eubacteriales bacterium | reverse complement strand
GATGATCTCGTCCCGGATCAGCGCCATGCCGTCGGTGCCGGCCTCAAGGGCCTCCGCGGCCCTGCGGGCGGCTTCCGCTCTCAGGCCTTTTTTTACGGCGTGCCCGAGGGTGGCACTGTCCTGCGCCGTGTCCGCCGCGGGGGCATTCGCGGCCGCGGCCGGCGCGGGGGCCGCCGTCAAAACCGAGGCGAAAGCGATATAATCCGCGCAGTTCCCGTCCATCCCCTTTAAGGCTCGGAAGCTCAGGAAAGCGGCCCGCATCTTTTGATCCGTCGGATCCATGATGGCGGCGTCCAGCCCTTCTTCCAGGGCCAGGGTCAGGAACGCGCTGCCGATGGTGCCGCGGGAAGGCAGGCCGAAGGAGACATTGCTCACGCCGAGCATCACGGGGCAGCCCGTCTTCTCCCGGATCAGCTTCAGGGCTTGAAGGGTGGTCCGGGCAGCGGCGGGGTCCGCGCTCACCGGCAGGGTGAGGGGGTCGAACAGGAGATCTTCTTTGGGGAAGGCGTATTCTTCGGCTTTCCGCAGGATCTTTTGAGCCACTTTCAGCCGCCCTTCGGCGGTGGCGGGGATCCCGTCCTCATCCAGGGCCAGGGCCGCCAGCACGCCGCCGTATTTCTTCGCCAGGGGAAAGACGGCGTCCATGATATCCTCCCGGCCGTTGACGGAATTGATCAGCGGTTTCCCGTTGTACCGGCGCAGGGCCTTTTCCATGGCCTCGGGGCTGGCGGTATCCAGCTGCAGCGGCAGATCCGTGACGGCCTGCAGTTCCGTTACGACCCGGGGCAGCACCGCGGCCTCGTCCACGCCCGGCGCGCCCACGTTCACGTCCAGCACCTGGGCACCGGCCTCCTCCTGACGGAAGGCTTCGCCCAGCACATAGTCGATATCGCCCTCCGTCAGGGCCTGGCGGAGGCGTTTCTTGCCGGTGGGATTGATCCTTTCCCCGATCATGACGGGGGATACGCCCAGCGTGACCGTCCGGCTCCGGGAGGCGATGACGGTCCCGGTCCGGGCGGTGAGCGCGGGAGGACGGGTATCGCCCACCGCCTCCCGCAGGGCTCTGATATGCTCCGGGGTGGTGCCGCAGCAGCCGCCCAGGATCCTCAGGCCTTTGGGAACGAGCGCGGCGACGGAACGGGCAAAATCACCGGGCTCCAGGGGATAAACGGTCTTTCCGTTTAAGATGAGGGGCAGTCCGGCGTTGGGCTTCATCACCACCGGCACGCCGGCGCATTTTAAGTACCGCTCCACGATCGGCGTCAGAGCGTCCGGCCCCAGGGAGCAGTTGACGCCCACGGCGTCCGCGCCGAGCCCCTCCAGCATGGCCGTCATCGCTTCCGGGGTCCCGCCGGTGAGCATCCTGCCGTCCTCGCCGTAGGCGTTCATCACCATCACCGGCAGGCCGCAGCTCTCCTTGACGGCCAGGAGGGCCGCCCGGGTCTCATACCCGTCGGTCATGGTCTCGATCACCACGCAGTCCGCGCCGTGCTTCTCGCCCAGCTTCGCGATCAGGGAGAAATGGCGGACGGCCTCCTCGAAGTCCAGGTCCCCCAGGGGGCTGAGCAGCCGGCCGCAGGGGCCCATGTCCAGGGCGATGTACCGGCCGGCAGCGCCGCATCTCATTCGGGCGTCGCCGGCGCATCCAAGGGCGGCTGCGATCATTTTCTCGCACACTTCCGGAGAGTACCGCAGGGGATGGACCCCGAAGGTGTTGGCCATCACCATCCGGCTCCCGGCCCTGAAATAGCTTTCGTGGACTTCGGTCACTTTTTCCGGGTGGGTGAGGTCCCACTCCTCCGGCGCGGTGCCGGGGGTGAGGCCCCGGGCCTGCAGCAGTGTGCCCATGCCGCCGTCCAGATAAAAGGGCCCGGTACGGATCTCGTCTCTTAAGGTCATGGTCATTTCCTTTCTTTCAGGCCTGTAAAGGCGGTCACGCTCTTGGATGGGGTCATGACGCAGGCGTCGGACAGGTGGATGCCGATCAGTTTTTCGGCGTTCAGCGCCTCGAGGATGCTCTTCTGGATCCGAAGGGGCAGGTCCCCGTAGCCGGGGGAAAAGCGATCTGTGAGGATCATGTCCCTGTTTTCCTCCGCGATCATGCGGCACAGTCTGTCACAGGCCTCTTCCACCTGCTGAGCGCCGATGGCGTGCAGGATCAGGGCGTGGGCGGGGGAGAGGCGCTTCCCCCGGGCGATGAGCCGATCCATCTCAAAACCCGCCGTGCAGGCGAAAAGGACGGCGCTGTCACAGCCTTCAAGATGCCGGCGCAGGGCGGCGGAGCTTGTTTCCACAGGCCCTGCGGCGATGCCGCCGGCCGTGGATCTGACCGGCAGGCGGCGCCATACCGCGCGGCAGCGGATCCGGCCCCGGACGAGGGCGGCGCACTCTTCATAGGGCCAGTCCTCGGGCACCGGCGCGCCCGGCGGAAGGAGAGCGTAGCGCATGACCTCTTTCTCATCCGGGGGGATGGGCTCCAGGTCGATCAAACGAAAGTCCTCCATCAGGTGAAGGCCCTCCCCAGCATTTCCGACAGGTGGCCCAGGACGGCGGCCGCCACATCCGGCTTGTTCATCGTGTAAACGTGTACGTGCCGGAAACCGTTGGCGTACAGGTCGATGATCTGGTCCGCGGCGTAGAGGATGCCCGCCTGCTTCATGGCCGCGGGGGAGGAGCCGAAATGCTCCACCAGGCTGATGAAGCGCCGGGGCATGCGGCATCCGGAGAGCCGGACGGCGCGATCCACCTGGACGGCGCCGGTGATGGGCATGATGCCCGGCACCACCGGTACGGTGACGCCCGCAGCGCGCAGCTTTTCCATGAAACGGAACAGCGTATCGTTGTCAAAAAACATCTGCGTGGTCAGATAGTCCGCCCCCGCGTTTTCTTTCACTTTGAGATACCGGATATCCTCCGCCTGGGTCCCGCTTTCGGGATGCTTTTCCGGGTAGCAGGCGGCGCCCACGCACAGGTCCGACGACGCGCGGATCTGACGGATCAGGTCCGACGCGTGGGGATAGGCCGTTCCCTTCATGGCGGCGGGGTCCATGCCCTCCGGCAGGTCGCCCCTCAAAGCCATGATGTTCCGGATCCCGAG
>CADCQZ010000039.1 GCA_902803675.1 uncultured Eubacteriales bacterium | reverse complement strand
GCAGGAGATCTTTCATCAGATCCCCGTCACGGTGCAGCTGGATCATCATCACACCAATCCGCTCTACGCGATGCACAACGCGGTGGATGGTTCCAGTTCATCCGGCGGCTGCATGGTCTGGCGCCTCATGGGGGCCCTTGGGATCGGGATGACCAAGCCGGTGGCCATGTGCCTGTATGCGGCGGTGTCCTCCGATACCGGCAATTTCTGCTTTTCCTGCACCGATGAGGAGACTTTCCTGTGCGCCGCGGATATCGCGTCTACCGGGATCGACATCAATTCCGTCGCCAGGAACATCCATCTGCTCAAGCCGGTGGGGCATATCCGCCTGCTCGCCCGGGCGCTGTCTTCCCTGGCGCTGTTCTGTGACGGCCAATGCGCGTCCATGATCCTGGATCAAAAGGATTTTCAGGAGGCGCACGCCCTTCAGGAGCATATGGACGGTATCGTCAATTACGGGCTCAACCTGTTCGGCGTC
Organism: uncultured Eubacteriales bacterium; assembly: GCA_902803675.1. The sequence continues at coordinate 6,790 of CADCQZ010000039.1, read as the reverse complement.
AAGATGGCTTTCCTGATCGACGCCTCGGAGGAGCACGCGAAAAAGGTCTCCTTCAGGGCCCTGCCGCCCTATGACGTTTCCGCCATCGCTTCTTCTCTCGGCGGCGGCGGCCATGTCCTGGCCTCGGGCTGCTGTGTGGATATGCCTCTGGACGAGCTGATCCACGATATCGAAGAAAAAATGATCGACCAGATCAGGGGTGCCCATTGAACGGGTATCTGAATGTATTAAAGCCGCCAGGGATGTCCTCGGCGGCTGTTGTGTCTGTGGTCCGGCGCCGTTTCGGCGTCAGGACCGGCCACGCGGGCACTTTGGACCCGGAAGCCGCCGGTGTCCTGCCCGTCATGCTGGGCAAAGCCACCCGTTTCCTCGATTATTTCTCATCCATGGGCAAGCAGTACATTGCCCATGTTTCATTTACCGGGGCGACGGATACTCAGGACGCGGGGGGCACGCTGATCCAGGAGCCGGCCGGGGTGCCGGATGAGGAAAGGTTCGTCCGCGCGCTGGCGCGTTTCACCGGCGAGATCGTCCAGAAGCCCTCCAAGTACTGCGCTGTCAAGCGCGACGGCGTGCCCCTGTACGCGCTGGCCCGGAAGGGCGTGGATGTGAGCGTGCCGGAAAGGACGGTCGTCATCGACGAGATCGCCCTTCTCGCGTCCTTCCCGGACGGGTACCTGATCCGTGTCACCTGCTCAGGGGGCACCTATATCAGGACCCTCTGTCACGATCTGGGTCAGTTCCTGGGCTGTCCGGCGCATATGCGGTTTCTTTTAAGGTCCCGGGCGGGGTGGTTCCGTCTGGAAGACGCGGTAAGGATCGAGGAGATCACGGAAGGGGACATGCCGGCGATCCTCCCGATGGATTATCCGCTGAAACACTACAGGCGGTACGATCTGAGACCGGAGCAGGAGAAAGCCGCCAGGAACGGGCTCAGCTGGGTCTCGCCCGACCCGGATCAGCCGGACGGCATCTGCAGGGTCTATCTCGGGGATACTTTCGCGGGCCTCGCATCATCGGAGGCCGGCGTGATGAAAATGAAGGTCAGCGGTTTTGTCTGACCGGGGGATGACGCCATGATGGAAAAAGAAGAAGCGGGGAAGCTGTACGGGGACGTCAGTCGTTTTATAGTGTGTTATCCGGGGCTGATCCTGGGTATGGCCGATTACGCGGCCTGCATGAAGGATGATCTGATCCGCGGCTTTTACGGCAATGTGCTGTATTACGAGGTGATGCCCTCGTCCCATGCGGAAAAGGACGCGGCAGAATGGGCTGCCTTCGGGACCAGCCGCCTGCTCGAGCAGGATCACTCATCGCTTCTGGATACTTTGGCCCGGGCTTTCGATGCCCGGGACGAGGTACTGGACATGATCGATGCCTTTGAGGCGGACCAGCAGCTGTTACCGGTGGGATTGTGCTTTGCCCTCGCATCTTTTATCCTGGCCCTGGCGGGCGTTCGCAGGAAAGGGGACAGCTACGAGATCATCGCGGGGGAGGAGCCGGTCCTCATCGATCTGCCTGAGGATCTCGGGAACGCTTTCAGGCGTCTGTCGACGGATATGACGGCCGAATCCCTCGCTTACGCTGTTTTGTCGGATGTGGACCTCTGGGGGCGCGATCTGAGAGAGATCACCGGGCTGGAGGACAGGATCGCATCCGTGATCGCCGATGTGCAGGCTGCCGGTTTCAGGCAGGCGCTCAAATCGCTCAAGATCAAGGAACAATGGTAGGAGGCTGACTTATGCTGGATCAGGAGGATAAACGCCGTCTCTCGGCCGATCTTTACAGGGTGGAGCGGCAGAACAGGCTGCGCACCGCCGCGGGTGTCGTCGATTATTTCGTGATGCTCCTGGGGATCGCCTGCATCCTTATCTGTGTCGCTCTGATCATCAGCCTGGGCAACTGGCTCTATCAGGATATCATGAACAACTTCGCGATCATCCTTCATCACTTAAGGTAGGCGGTCTTATGGCGGATGCATGGGAACAGCTTCATCAGGATATCGCCGGCTGCAGACGCTGCGGCCTGTGCGGCCATATCCGCAACAAGGTGCCCGGTCAGGGCGATAAAAACGCCCGCCTGATGCTGATCGGGGAAGGTCCGGGAGCGGACGAAGACGCCCAGGGCCTGGCTTTCGTCGGCGCGGCGGGGCAGCTGCTCACGCGTGAACTGAAAGCCATCGGGCTTGAAAGGGAACAGGTCTATATCTGCAACGTGGTCAAATGCCGCCCGCCGCAGAACAGGGTCCCCCTGCCGGAGGAAGCCGAGGCCTGTATGCCGTATCTCAAGCGGCAGCTGGATCTGGTCAGGCCCCGGGTGGTGATCCTTCTGGGCTCCACGGCGGCGAAAGCTTTTTTCGGGCCCCAGACGCGGATCACCGCTGTGCGGGGCAAATGGTTCATGAAGGATGATATCTACTGGATGCCCACCTTCCATCCGGCGGCGCTCCTGCGGGATGAAACGAAAAAGCGTCCCGTCTGGGAGGACCTGAAGGCGGTCCGGCGCATGCTGGACCGTATGGAGCGGTCCGCCGCGGGAAAGGAGGCGCCCGATGGCGAACGGATCGGCTGATACGCGGCGGCTCCGGGACCGCGCGGCAGGCAGTCATAATACCGGTTTTATCAAATGTGTGGCCATCCTGTTCATGTTCGCCGACCACGCGGGCAAGTTGTTCTTTCCCCAGATCCCGGAAATGAGGCTCCTGGGCAGGATCGCCTTCCCGCTGTTCGCCTGGGGCATCGTGCTGGGCAGCGGGTATACCCGCAATATCTGGCGGTACACTCTCAGGGTGCTGATCACGGGGATCGTGTCCCAGCCGCTGTATATGCTGGCGCTGAAACATCCGTGGCCGGGTTTTATCTGGAACGATCCGTCCACCTGGGGCTCGATGAACATCTTTTTCACCCTGGCTCTGGGGCTCGCGGCCATCGCGTGCATCCGCGAGAAGCGCTTCCTCAGCCAGATCTGGGGCCCCTGTCTGGCTCTGATGGCCGCGGCGGTATTTCCGGTGGATTACGGATGGAAAGGCGTGCTTTTGATCCTTGTGCTCTATGGCGCGCGCAGGGACCGGGCTGCCCTGGCAGCGGCGTTCCTGTCTTTCTGTCTCTTCTGGGGGCTGACCAGCGCCTCGGTGTCCGTTTTCTTCGGGTACCGTATCCCGTCAAAAGGCGCCTTGAGCAATCTCGTCACCACGGTGGTGCGGATGCAGTTTTTCGCGATACTGGCTCTGCCGCTCATCCTGTGGGATCCCGTAAAGCCCTTCAGGACACCCAAATGGTTTTCTTACGGTATTTATCCCTTCCACCTGATCGTTCTGTACCTGATCGGGCTCATCGTCCGATAGAGATCCCATACAGTCTGTGCATAAAAGGGCCCGCGTAAAGCCGATGCTCCGCGGGCCCTTAAATCATGAGGGTATCGATCGTTATCTGTAACGGATGCTCATGCGCTTGACCGCGCCGTTCTCCAGGTAATAGCTCAGCATCACCAGGGAGTTGTCCTCACGGTAATCCACATAGTCTATACGGTCGTTCGTCTCGTCCAGGTGGTACAGTTTGCCGTAGCCTTCCGCGGCATCCCAGTAGAGGCTGCGGTCTCCGTTCTGGTCCTTGGCCTGGCCCATGTCGCGGTATTTTTCCGTCACCGTCGTTTCGCTCATATTGATCCGGGTGCTCCGCGGCCCCGTCACGGACGGATCGGTCGTGTCGTATTCATAGAGCACATACCCCGAGGTGGTGGGCATGAAGCGGGCCCAGCCCCAGGGATAGGTCAGGTCAAGACACGCGGGGGAGACCTCCGACGTGAATTCCTTCTCGCTCTCCGGTTCCCCGAAGGACCGCACGAACTGGTCCCGGGACGTGACAAGGATGTTGGCGTTGGAGAAATTGTCCTTCTCGTTGAAGTATTTCTTGAAGGGGATATTGATCTTCATCTCCACGTCCATCTCATTGCTGACCTTGCCGTACGCGTTGATGGCGATGGCTTTGACATGGATGCGGCCGCCGGGCAGCCAGAAGGGTTCCCCGTCGTATTTGGGAGAGTTGGTGGTGGGGGACTGCCCGTCGATGGTATAGTAGATGTCCACGCTGTCGGCGTCATCCCCGTTGTACCGGATCCATACGCGCTGCCGTGTCTCGTAATCGTCCGGCGCCAGGCTCAGCTTGGGGCTCATGGGCACAGGCGCCACCACCGTATAGGAGGCGGTCATCTCGTCGCTGATCAGGTCGCTGCTCAGGGCGATGGCGCGGATGGTATGGTAGCCCTCTCTCAGCTCCAGCGGCGTGGTGTAAAGCGTACCGTCCTCGGGCAGGGTGGCGCTTTCGTCCCCGTCGAGCAGATAGTAGATATCATAGCCTTCCTTGCTCAGCAGGATGACTTTTTTATGCTGCTCCAGGGTCTTCAGGTCCAGCTGGTATTTGCCGGCCGCCAGGGAAGCGGTGGGGGAGGAGGGCAGCATGTCGTTGCGCTGTCTCAAAAAGGTGGTGTCCCCCGTCTTCTCATATGCGACCCTCAGGAGCTCCGCCAGCTCCAGGCGCCTGCCCTGGTCGGACAGGATGCTGGCGTACAGGCGGTAAGCGGTGGTGTTCTCGCTGTTGACCGTCGTATACAGGCGGATATACAGCGCCTCGGCCCGGTCCATCTGGCCCGCCGCCTCATACGCCTCGCCCAGCAGGAGCAGCTTGGTATAGATATCCTCCCTCTGGGGCTCCTGCGCGTAGGCCGTCTCATAGCAGAAGACCGCCTTCTCCACATAGCCCTGGTCCAGATACTCCGTGCCCAGGGACCACAGGGCGTCGGCATTGGCCTCATAGCCCAGGCGGGCGAGGATCAGCTGTCCGTTGTCCGTCGTTTTCAGGTACAGATACCCGCCGGCGGCGCCGACCAGGAGGAGCGCGATCAGGATCGTCCACAACAGGGCCCAGTTGACGGAGCGCTTCAGGCGTCCAGAAGGCTTTTTCACGTCGATCCGGTCATCCCTGGACCGGCGGCCGCCCGTTCGTCCCGTCTGCTCGGGAGGATTGGACGTGTGGAAGTCATGGGCGGAACCGATCAGCATGACGGGGCCCTGCCCGTTTTGAGCGGAGCCGCTTTTGCCCTGGCGCATCGCCATGATGCCGTCGCTTTCGGTGTAATTCTGCAGGGTCTGTCCGCACTCGGGACACACCGGCAGCATCTGTTCCGTATTGTAGCCGCAGTTTGGGCAGATCATTTATTCCTGTTCTCCTGTAAAGCCCGCAGGGCGTTGTACTCCGGATCCGATTCGTCCCAGTCCCTCTCCGGAGCGATGCCGCCGAGCCGTTCGATGGCGTTTCTCAGTTCGATATAATCCAGATAGCCGGTCTCGTCCGATTCCGCCATGTCCTTGAGGGGCTGGAGCGCTTCCTGGCTGCCCATCCGGCCCAGGTAATCCGCCAGCACGGCGGTCCGGCCTTCCCGGCTCAGCAGCATCCTGAGGGCGGCGCGGACCAGCTCGTCATCACAGGGATACTTGCTCAGCAGCCCCAGCAGGGCCTCCCGTCCCTCCGGCGTCGCCTCGTCGAAGGCACGACGCATGGCGGGAACGGCGTTCTCGCCCATGGCGTCCAGGGCTTCCAGCGCCAGGTCGGCCATGTCATCCTCGCCCTCGCCGCGGACGGTCTGCCAGCTGACGTACAGGTCCAGCGGCTTCACGCTGTCGATGCGGCGCAGCAGGTCGATGCTCAGCAGCCGGGCTTCCTTCGGGGCGCGCTCCTTGTTGAGCAGCTTCATCAGCGCTTCCTCGGATCCCGCGCCCATTTCCGCGATCCTCTCCAGCATGATGTCCGGTACCGGCACACGCTGCTTGATATAGTCTTCCATGTACCTGACCAGGGCGGGCGCATCGGTCATGGCGGCGAAGTATCCCCGCGGGCTCACACCGCCCAGCAGTGCCATGGGCGTTTCCAGGAAACCGTCATATACCTGGGGCATCGCTTCCTCCATGGCGTCATAGTTCGGGTACTTCTTCTGGTTCGCCTTCATCCATTTCTGCAGGTACATCCTGAATTCCTTGTCGATATTGACGCACTTCATAATCGGCTCCTGTCACTTTTCTTCGATCATCTGCCGCAGTTCTTCCTCGGTGAACCGGTACTGCTTCCTGCAGAAATGGCAGGTGCATTCCGCGCCGTGATCCTGCTCTATCATCTGCTTCAATTCGTCCGGTCCCAGGGTCGTCAGTGCCCTGGCGAAGCGTTCCTTTCCGCAGTCGCACTGCCAGGATACGTCCTCCCGGGCCAGCAGCTTCGGATCCATCCCGTCGAACCACATGGGGTACAGGTCGTCCAGGGACATGTCGGCGATCTCCCGGCTGACCGATGAGAAGAGCATGCTGCGGATCTCCAGCTGCTCCAGGGTCTCCTCGCTGCAGCCGGGCATGGGCTGCACCAGCACGCCGCCGCTGGAGAGGCAGTACCCGTCATTGACCAGCGCGCCCAGAGCCACCACGGAGGGCTGCTGCTCGCTCTTGGTGAAGTAGCGCGCGAACTCCTCACCGATCTCGCCGGTCGCGATATCGATCTGTCCGATATAGGGCTCTTTCATTTTCAGGTCCTTGATCACGCTCATCCGGCCGCTGTGCCCGATATAGGCGCCCACGTCCAGGTGGCCGTCCTCCTTGAGCGGCAGTTCCGTTTCGGGGTGATCCATGGTGAGCTTGACATTGTGCCCGTGCCCGACGGCGGTGACCCGGCCGGCGGGGCCGTCGCCGTTGAAGATCACGGTGACGTTCGCCTGGCTGTCCTTCATCATCGTGGACAGCATCAGGGTGCCG
>CADCQZ010000038.1 GCA_902803675.1 uncultured Eubacteriales bacterium | reverse complement strand
CCGACGGTGGAGATCTTCTACGACGACTACAGCAGCTGCTGGGAGAAGGAATACGAGGACCAGACGGGCACGCCGGTGCCCGGGGACTTCTTCGAGCACCTGTGGATGGACGACAGCGAAGAGCTGACGGACGCGTACAACCGGGTGTGCGACGCGCTGACAGAGCGGGAGAAGGCCCTTTCGGAAGGCCATGAGACGGGCATCGTGGTCATCGGCGGAGATTTTGAAACGGAGTATTACCCCACCTACGGTGATTATCTGATCGCCCGGGGGGAAGAGTACGTGAGCTTCGAGAACAACCGCAGCGCGATGGTCGCCTGGCGGCGGCAGAAAACGGGCGAGGAGTGGACCGCGCCCCTGCTCACGGCGATGGAGTACAGCGACAACGAGGATCTGAGGGCGAAGTACTGGGAACTGTACGACGAGATGGTGCAGGACTATATCGCGGCCCTGCGGGAGCAGGGAAAGGCCATCGGCTATGTGTATGACGACGGCACCCTTCAGGGCGCCATGGATCCTTCCGAGCTGCGCTATGACACGGTGGCGCACCTGGCCCTGGCCAATATGTATAAGGTGCGCGTGGGGGATGTGAGCCTTAAGATCGATCTGGACAGCGCCGGAAGGATCACCGGCGCCGTCGGGGACGTCACTCTTATCTTTGAGAACCTGAGCGAGGTGGGGCATACGGTCCATTTCACCTTTACGGCCACCGCCGGGGATTTCGGCACCAGCGCTGTTCGGATCGTGGAACCCTTCTTCAACGACGGAGAGACGGAGCTGCCCAGCCAGATCGAGATCGACGGCGTCAGCTACTGGATCGATCGAAAGTGACATCATCCGGCCGGGCAAAGTGTAATTATAATGTACGTCAATCTTAAGTAAAGCGTAACACTTTGCGGCCGGATTTGCGATAGAATACTTTCAACCTTGAATAATGACCGGATCATGGAGGTGTATTATGATGTCTAAAATGAAACGCGCGCTTTCGCTGCTCGCGGTATTGGTGCTCCTGGCGGGTGCTCTCCCGCTGACGGAAGCAAAAGCTGATTCCGTCATGTACGTGACGGCTTCCTATCTTTATCTGAGGAGCGCCGCGGGCATGTACGGCGTGATCATCGGCGGCGCCTGGAGGGGCACGGCCGTCACGGTGTACTCCAGCCCGAGATACAATTACTGGTATTATGTGCGCCTGCCCAACGGCCAGACCGGCTACATGTACAAGGATTATCTGACCTTCGGCTACAACACGAACACGAATACCAACACCAACACCAACAAGACCACCGCGGCCTCCGGCACGGCGGTGACCAGCCGCGACGTGAACCTGCGCACCGGCCCCGGCTACAACTTCGGCATCATTTACCTGGTGCCCAAGGGGACGAACGTGACCCTGACCGGCAAGAACGGCAGCTGGTACGCGGTCAAGGTGGGCGGCAGCACCGGTTACATGCTGGCCAGCCTGCTGAAAGTGGGCTCCAACAACACCACCGCCAACGTGACCGTGACCGCGGCCTCCGGCACGGCGGTGACCAGCCGCGACGTGAACCTGCGCACCGGCCCCGGCTATGATTACAATGTCATCTATCTGACGCCCAAGGGGACGAGCGTGACTCTCACCGGTAAGTCCGGCAACTGGTACCGCGTGAGCGTCGGCGGCACCTCCGGCTACATGCTGGCCAGCCTGCTCAAGGTCAACACCACCAACACGGGGAACGGCAAGACCACCGTCACCAACACGATGAACGTGAGCGCCTACACCAACCACAAGGCCAACATGAGGACCGGCGCCGGCAGCAACTACACCATCATGTACACCCTGGACGCCGGTGAGTGGCTCACCGTGACCGGTTCCTACGGCAGCTGGTACAAGATCAGCTACAACGGCAAGACCGGCTGGATGCTCAAGAGCCTGGTGCAGATCGTCAGGTGATCATCGGGCGGTCATTCCGCCGGAAAGAGGATGCCCGAAAGGGCGTCCTCTTTTTTGAACGGATCATATCGAAGAAAGGAAGGCAGCCTACCTGAGATGAACAGATATCTCTTTGCAGCATGCGTGATCCTGACAGCGGTCCTTCTGTGCGCCGCCGGCGCGGCGGAGCCGGCCGATTTTTCGGTGGTCGACGCGACGCCGTCGCCGGTGCCCACCGCGGAGCCGACCCCCGTGCCGCCGGAGATCTTCCCTCTGGACGGGGATTACCCGCCCCTGTCGGTGGGGTCGAAAGGCGCTACGGTCTACTGGCTCAAGCTGCGCCTGTACGAGCTGGGATACGCCAAATACAAGCCCGGGGATGAGGACTATACCTACACCGAAGCCATGTCCCGGCAGATCCTGGAGCTCCAGAAGGTCAACGGCCTGGAGGAGACAGGGATCGCCGATACGCAGCTGCAGGCCTTCATTTATTCGGACGCCTGCCTGCCCGGGTCCATCACCCATGCCCCCACCGCCGTGCCCAGGGCCACCACCGAGCCCATCGGCCCGTCGGCCGATCCGGAACTGCCCGTGACGGATCCCGAGGGATTCCTGCCCCTGGGCTCCAGAGAGGAATTCGTCTACGAGGACGTGGAGGGCGGGCTGTGGATCTACCTGTCGGATGAGCTCTCCGTCCGGATCGAGAGCTATCAGCAGGTCACCCCCTCCCTTCAGTGGTTCGAGACCCGGGTGCGGATCCGGGGGACCGAAAAGCCCCGGTGCATCTTTTCCAAGGGCAGGTTCGACAGCACCACCTTTCAGTATCCCGGGGTGATCGCCCGGAACGCGAGTGCGGTGGTGGCCGTTTCCGATGACTGCTACACCTACAGGACCACCAAAGGCCGGCGCAGCGGCGTGATCATCCGCAATGGCGAGGTGGTCCGGGACGACCCCTTCCAGCAGTACGATCTCTCCTATTACCCGCCTCTGGACGTGATGGCCTTCCTGCCGGACGGCACCATGGCGGTATATGATACCGGCACCGTGACCTCCGAAGAGCTCCTTTCCCTGGGGGTGGAGAACAGCTATTCCTTCGGGCCCATCCTGGTCAGGAACGGGCGGGAGTACAATCACGCCCGCTACGGCCCCAATCCCATGCAGTTCAAAAAGCACCCCCGCAACGCCATCGGCATGATCGCCCCCAACGATTACCTGTTCATCACCGTCACCGGCCGCCAAAGGGCCTCCGAGGGCGTCACGGTAGGCTGGCTGGTGGACCGGATGCTCCAAAGGGGCGTGCAGACGGCCTTCAATCTGGACGGCGGCAACTCCGCCAGCGTGATCTTCATGGGCCGGATCGTCAACCGCCGCCTGGAGAGCAGTGCCCGGGACATCACCAGCATGATCGCCTTCGGCACATCCGATCTGGTGCCGGCAAAGCTGCCGTGACGCCCGCCGCCCGCGTGCGCGCAAAGGCCTGAGTAGAAAAGCGATGTGTCGATCAGGTCCGCCCCTGAAGTATCCGTATCCGGAGGAAGAAAAATGACCGCGGACAAGGAGACCTATCTGTATCCTTTGACGGTGTCCCTGCGCAGGCAGTGGCCGGACTACCGCCCGCATACCTTCGTCTGCCACGGCCACAGCGTGGTGACCGGGGCGACGGCTTTATCGGCAGTGCGTCCATTTGACGCCTATCCCCATCTGTGGCACCGGCTGCTGAACGAAAAATTCCCCACGGCGCTGATCAACGTGTTCGTGTCGGCGATCGGCGGAGAAAACGCCGTTTCCGGCGCGGAGCGCTTCGGGCGGGACGTGCTCAGCCACCGGCCGGATCTGGTGACGATCGACTACGCCCTGAACGACCGGGGCGTCGGCCTTGAAAAGGCGCGGGGCGCCTGGCGCCGCATGCTGGATCAGTGCGGGGAACAGGGCGTGCCGGTGATCCTGCTCACGCCCACTTTGGACATCGCCTCCGTCCGTGACGCGCGTCAGGGAGAGATCCTGGCGGCCCACGCGGAGCAGATCCGGTCCCTGGCCGCGGAGTACGCGGTGGGGCTGTGCGATCCGCACCGGCGTTTTTTAAAGTATCTCGAGTCCGGCGGGGACCTGAATGAGCTCCTCACGTGGCCCAACCATCCGAACCGCCTGGGGCATGAGATGATCGCCCGGGAACTGTCCGGCTGGTTCCCGATGCGCATGGACCCACCCGAAGAATAAGGCTTTGACATATCAAAACGGCGCTGTTGCACAAGCAACAGCGCCTGAATACTAAAAACCGGAAAAATATGGTTAAGAAGCAAACCAGAGACAACAAAGAAAGGGTAAGAGGGAAGGAATAAAACAGCAGGGT
>CADCQZ010000037.1 GCA_902803675.1 uncultured Eubacteriales bacterium | reverse complement strand
TCCCGGGTGGTGAACCTGGCCGCGTCCCGGTAGGCGATGAAGCCGTTGGTCAGGCCGCTGCGGTAGGCGAAGCAGGTGAGGCCGTCAAAGTACAGCGGCACCTTCATCTCCGCGGCTTCCCGGATCAGGGACCGCATCCCGTTATCGCCGCCCAGGCCGCGCAGCGTCTTGACTTTGGTGAGCACCTTCTGGCTGACGCCGCCGTTGGCCCAGCCGGTCATCCTCACGCTCAGGTTCGGGATGTCCTTCAGATCGCCGATGATCTTTTTCGCGTCGTCGAAGGTGGTGACGGGGACCACCGCGTCCACGGGCAGGCCGAAGCGGACCACCTTTTTGTCGATGGCGCCCACCAGCTCCACGGACACGGGCACGTCCGCGGCCGCGGTCTTCATCTCGGGATACCGGGCGCGCAGATAATCGCCGTAGGCCGTTGCCATGTCCACGTAGTCGTCACTGTCGATGAAGCGGTAGCGCTGGCAGACGGTCTCCTCGGGCATCTCCTTCTCGAACATGTAGACCAGGTTGGCGGTCTTGGCGGAGACATTGTACTTGTCGCTGTGCAGCACGTTGTACTTGGCGCAGATCCAGTTGTAGCTGTTGTAGCGCAGGCTGATATCCGCCTGGATGCCGCCGAAGGAAGGCGCGCCCTCCAGGATGCAGATGAAGGACCCGCCGCTCCTGGTCATGCCGAAGACCGGGAAGGTGTTCTTCGTCTCGCTGACCACCTCGGTGCGCTCGGAGCCGTAATCCCAGCCGTACAGGTTGGCGTAATAGCTGTTCTGGGCCAGCTTGCCGTTGTTGTAGCGGATCAGCGCGCCGCCACCCTCGGGGATGAACATGAAGCCGTCCTCGTTCAGCCCCGCGGCGCCGAACATGGGCAGCACCGTCACGTAGGTGATGGGGTATCCCGCGCGGTAGCGGATCCGGTCATAGGGCACCTTGACCAGGAAGTCCGGCCCGTCGAGCTGGTACACCACCGTCACGTTGAACACCGGATCGGTGTTCTCCTTGGCGCCGGCCACCAGCTGCATATCAAGGTCATATTCTTCCTGGGTGTAGCCGACTGTGGCGAAGATGCCCGCTATGCTCTTTTTGTTGTTCTCGGAGGTATCCGCCTTGAGCACGTACAGCTCCTGCTCCGCCAGGCTCGGGTACAGGGCCAGGAGCTCGTCCTTGTTCTTGACGTCGTTGATCTTATCGGGTTTGTAAAGGGTGTAGACGTTCTTGACCTTCTTGGAGTCCCGGCTGTTGAGCTGGTCCACGAAGCTGTTGAAGCGCTCCACCGTGATGGCGGAGGGCAGCAGGTAGATCTTCTCGATCTTGCCCACGGAATAGGTCACGGCCACGCTGCCGTCCTCTTCCTTCTCCACGGAATAGGTGCCGTTCTCGATGGAATAGGTGTAGTTGTTGAAATCGATGGTGCCGCTGGCGGAGGAGTAGGTCACCACCAGGGTGGACTGGAGCATGGCCTTGTTGGCGGCCAAAGCCACCGTGTCCTGCGCGGCGTCCGCGGGATTGGACAGCCACTCCCGGCCCGTAGCCTTCTCCGTGAGCTTGAACTGGGTGGTGGCGGCGTCCATTTCAAACAGCAGGCTGTCGTTCTCCATGGTGAGAGTCTGCTTCCCGCCCTCATAGTAGGAGATGACCGGCGGGTCTTCCTGCTCCGTTTCCGGGGTGCCGTAAAGCGGGATGCCCACGAAGATCACCAGGGCGGCGATGAGCGCCGCGGCCACCAGCCAGGGGATCAGCCGGCGGAGGATGGATCTTTTTTTCATCATCAAACCTCCTCCCCCATCAGTGCAGCCTGAAAACGATCTCGCGGTACAGGGACACGAAGTACCCCATCGCGTCGCTCAGAAGGCTGAAGAATACCAGCACCAGGAACAGGATCACCAGGGCGCCGAAGATCGTGAACACGATAAAGATCAGCGTTTTCCCGGGGCTGTAGTCATGCACCTGCATCAGGCCGGCGAAAGCCAGGAACAGGCACCAGATCACCGATACGCTCATCATCACCGTGTAGTACGACGCTTCGTCGTAGGAGATCACGTTGCTGATCAGGATCAGCGGCAGCTGGATCAGGATGTAGGGCACCAGCGCGTAGCACATGGCCATGTAGATGTCCCTGAAGTGCCCCTTGCCGTCAAACAGGGTGGAAAGGCTCCAGTTGGACAGGCACAGCACCAGGAACGGCAGCAGCAGCGACGCGCAGCGCTCGTAGATGTTGATGTACTGGATCGGCGCCGTGATGAACTGGAAATTGGTCAGCATCAGTTTGAGCACATAAGTGATCAGGAACAGCGCCAGGAAGGTATGGGCGGCCGCCAGGGATCCGCGCTTTTCGTGCACCAGGTCCCAGAAGCCGTCGAAGGGATGCGTGATCACGTAAAGGCCGTAGCGCAGGGTGGATTTATAGCGCTGCCATCCTGCCCTGCGGGCGTCCACAGCCGCTGCGTCAGCGGGCAGCCTGTCTGCGCTCATAAGCTGACACCTCCGCTCTCGTTTTTTTGATGAAGCTGATCACCGGGGGCACGATCAGGAGGGCCGCCACCGCGATGACGATCCAGACGATGTTGCGCTCCACGACGACCTTGCGGTAGTACCGGTAGGCGCGGCCGTAGTTTTCCCGGTCATGCGCCATCTTGAAGTACCGCATGGCCTCCTCGTAGTTCTCCTGCCGCATCAGCGAACGGCCGATCCCGATGAAGGCCAGGTTGTAGTTGGCATTCAGCTTGAGCACTTCCCGCCAGGTGTCGGCGGACTTGTCGTATTCGCCCTTTAAGTACTCGTCGCTGGCCTGGTAGATGAGCCGGCCGTACTCGGTGGGGGTGAACACCGTGATGCTGTTCTCGTTCTGGTCCAGCACCATCAGGTCCAGCCCCATATGCTCAACGGACTTGGCGGACAGGAACGCGCCCTCGAAGTTGCCCTTGCTGCCGAAGGCCCACAGCATGATGCCCTGGGGATCGTAACCGAACAGGCGGCCGTGGGTGGAATCCACGGCGATGTAGATGTCGTTGTCCAGCACCGTGATATCCCGGAACTTGGAGGGGCCGTAATCCAGGCTGCCCTCCACCCAGAGCAGATCGCCGATCGGGGGATAGCGGTCGTTCTTGATCAGGATATCGTTGCCGATGGAGTTGATCCGGCGGATGGGCTTGGCCACGTCCCACTCCAGGTCGTACTCGCTGAACACGGTGTTGGTGGCGTAGATGAAATCGTCGTGGTCGATGTAGATGTTTTCGTATTCCGTGGGCACGAAGGAGGCCTGGGAGGCCCGCTGTTCCTTGGTGGTGAAGAAGGACTTCCAGATGTAGTCCCACGGATCGTACTTGGCCTTGTTGGCCCCGATGAAGCCGGTGAAGGTGCCGTCCGCCTCGTATTTGACGATGCCCTTGTTCACGTTGGTGGCCAGGGCGAACACGCGGCCGGTGGAATCCACGACGATCTTGCTGGGCAGGAAGCTCAGGTTCTGATCGAAGGTGGTGTCCGCCGGTTTGACGTAGTCCCTCACGAAGTTGAAGCTCTTGTCCATCATCACGATGCGGTTGTTGTTGGTGTCCGCCACGTAGATGTTGCCTTTTTCGTCCACCGCCACGTCGCCGGGGGTATTGAAGGTCTCCGGCGAGGTCCCGCTGACATGATCGATGATGTCCGCCAGGGTGAAACTGTCACCGGATCTTTTCAGATGCAGGATGCGGTTGTTGCCCGTATCGCAGACATACAGGTGCTCCCCCAGGACGAACAGGCTCTGGGGCCGGCGCATGGGCGTTTCAAGGCCCAGAGTGGCGCTGTAGACCACCTGCTGGACACGGTAGGCGTCCGGGGACTGGCGCATCTCGCCCCAGTAATCGTAGTTGTAGGTATACACATTGCTGAAACCGTCGCTCTCGGCGAGGGCGCAGCACACCGGCATCAGGAGCATCGCCGCGATGCCCAGTGCCAGCAGACGCAGATAACGTTTCACGATCTTCTTCCCTCCCTTCCTTAAGTCAGTCCTTCAGGCCGGAGGATGCCATGGTCTCCAGGATCCGGCTCTGGGAAAGGATGAATATGGCGATAGGCACCAGCATCACGATGACCGTGACCGCCGCCGCCTGGCCCGTACGGGCGATGCCGCCCGCCTGGATCTGCTGCAGGGCGTAGACGAGGGTCTTTTTCGCCTCGGAGTAGATCACGGTGGAGGCGCTGTTGTTCCACAGGCTCTGCACGGAGAAAATGATGATGGTGAGCCAGGCGGGCTTCACATTCGGCATGACGATGCTCCAGAAGATCCTGAACTCGCCCGCGCCGTCGATATGGGCCGCCTCGATCAGGGCCGTGGGCAGGCTCTCCATGAACTGCTTCATCAGGAACAGCCCGATGGGAGCCGCGAAGGCCGGCAGGATGATGGCCCAGTAGGTATCGATGATGCCCATCTTGCTCATGATGACATAGTTGGGGATGCCCGTCACATAGCCGGAGAACATCAGGGCCGTGACCACGACGGCGAAAAACGTCTTCCCGCCGGGGAAATCGTACTTCGCCAGCACGAAGGCCGCCATGGAGGCGATGACCACGTGCCCGAAGGTGCCCACCACGGTGATGAACACGGTGTTGGTCAGGTACCGGGAGAAGGGCACCCAGCTCTGTCCCATGGTGACGAACAGGTCGCTGAAGTTGTCAAAGGTCACATGGGAGGGGAACACCCGGGGCGGGAAACGGAACAGCTCGTCCAGGGGCTTGAGGGACGAAGCGATGGAGAAGATCAGCGGGAAAGCCATGGCCAGCGCCATGACGCTCAGGAGGATGTACACCCCCAGGTCTCCCCAGAAGCTGCGGTTGGGCTTGCGGCGCTTGGGCTTGACCAGCTTGACCAGCATCACGAAGCCGTAGATCACCAGCAGCGCGATGGCAGCGAAGCGCCCCACCAGGTAATAGGACGCGGAGTTGTCCACGTTGCCGGATATGGTGCCCAGCTCCACCCCGATATTGTATTCCTCGATGCGCGCCAGCATGATGTTGCAGAAGATCAGGCCGGCCGTGAGGATCACCACGATGATCAGGGAAGCGATCAGGAATTTTTTGACGTTCAGCTTCGGGGCTTCCTCCTGGACCTCCCCGCGCAGCTGAGCCAGGTAGCGGAGCTGATCGGCCTTGTTGTTGGTCTTGGGCGGCTCGATATATCTCACTTTACTGCTCATGTACCGACCCTCCTCAACAGCGCCTGGATCGCCTTCTTGCACAGGATCATCACCAGGAAGAGCACTGTGGCGATGGCGGAGGCATAGCCCATCTCGAACCGGGAGAAGCCGTAGTCGAACAGGTGGGTCACGATGGTGCGGGCCGCGTAGTCCGTGCTCGGGTACCCGGCCAGGGCCCGGGGCACGTCGCATACGTTGAAGGCCGCGGTGATGGACATGACCGCGCTGAAGAGCAGCATCGGCTTCATGCTCGGCAGGGTGATGTAGTACAGCTCCTGCCAGCGGTTGCGGATGCCGTCCACGTAGCCCGCCTCATACATGCTGCGGTCCACGCCCTGAAGGCCCGCCACCTGGGACAGGAAGCCGGCGCCCATGCTCATCCACAGGATCACCACGATCAGCACCGGCAGGATGTACTTGGGATCCAGCAGCCACAGATAAGGCGCGTCGATCAGGCCGAACTGCAGCAGGAAGGAGTTGAGGTAGCCGTACGCGTCGCCCCGGAAGATGATGGCGAAGATGGCGTAGGCGTTGGCCGCGATGGACGGCGCGTAGAACACCACCACGGCGATGGTGCGCAGCCACCGGGGCAGCTCGCAGATGAACCAGGCGAACAGGAAGGAGAGGATGTAGCCCACAGGGCCCGTGATCACGGCGATCACGAAGGTATTGCGCACGGCCGTGAGGAACACCTCATCCTGCAGGACCAGGTTGATATAGTTCTGGAACCCGATGAACCGGGGCGCTTCCAGAATGTTGTAGTACGTAAAGCTGTAATAAATGGAAGTGACGATGGGCAGGATGAAGAAGGTCAGGAACAGGACCGCGTAAGGGAGAAGGAACAGGTAGCATACCTTCATCCGCTTCGCCTTGGCCCAGTCATACCTCAGCCTTTCTTTTCTCATGCCCAGATACTTGCTCCAGGAAGACTCCATCATGACGACCCCCTTTCCCCTTCATTCAGTCCACAGGCAGGTCAAATTCCCTGCGCTTGATCCTGATCTCTTCATTGATGGTCTTGGCATAGGTGAGCAGCGTTTCACGGGCGTCGTCCTTGTCGTTGATCACGCGGCGGATGGCGTTGGTCATGTGGCGCGTGGTGGAGTAGCCGCCGGCGATCTCCCTGAAGCCCCGGGTGTGGGCCATCTGCTCACTGAGCACGGCGTACTGCTTGCTGCTCCAGCCGATCTTCTCCAGGGCCTTCCGGTTGGCCGTGGCGTACCGGGCGGAGGAGCCCAGGACGCTCTCGATCTCCCGGCCGAAGCGCACCTGCGCCTCTTCGCTGACCCACCACTTCATGAACTCCCAGGCGTTCTTCTTGATGTTCTCGTCCTGCGTGGCGATCATCATGCAGCACAGGCCCTGGGAGTGGACGGTGCGGTCGAAAGTGCCGTCCTCCCTCACCGTGCCGGGGAAGAGGGTGAAGTCCCACAGGCCCCGGATCTCCGGCGCGGAGACCACCAGGGTGTTGTAGGTGCTGTAGGAAGCCACGCCCATGGGCATCTCGCCCGAACGGAAGCGGCTCACGAAATCGTAGACCGTGGCCAGGCCGTAGTCGTTGTACAGGGAGGTGTACAGCTTGAACGCCGCCACGCCCCGCTCGTCATCGATGGTGGTGCGGGTCGCTTCATCGTTATAGATGGCGCCGCCCTGCTGGTAGATCATGGAGGTGAGCACCGACATGTCCACCGTGGTGATGTCCGGATACGGCACGCCCACGGACAGGTTGTTGCCCTGGATGGTGGGCAGCATGCCGATCAGCTCCTCCCAGGTGTCCGGCGGCGTCAGGCCCAGTTCCTCCAGCACGTCCTCCCGGTAGAACAGCAGCGAGAACTCCTGGGTCTCCGGCAGGGCGTACACGCCGTCGTTGTACCTCAGGGCCGTGAGAGCGCTGGGATAGAAGGACTCGATCACCTGTTCGAAATCCGGGAACTGGGTCAGGTCCTCCACGGCGTTGCGCATGGCGTAGTTGACCGGGAACCAGCTGCCCAGCGACAGCACCACGTCGGGCCCGTTGCCGGCCACCACGGCGGTCAGAAGCGTCTCGGCCGCCACCAGCTTCACGTTGACGCGGATCCCGGTGTTCTTGGTGAAGGTATCGTCCACCATGGTCTTGAGCACGGTGCTCTGATCGCGGCCGGTGACGATCCACACCTCGATCAGGTCCTCCCCGGAGCCTTCCTCGAATTTGTCGCCCAGGGAGTTGTAGTCCACCGTGTAGGAGGCGATGCAGGAACGGATCTCGTGGGCCAGCCTGCGGAAGCCCCCGTCCTTCACCTCGGGGAGGGGCGCGTCCCGGCCGCCGACCACGATCAGGTCGATATCCAGCTTGGTCTCGGACATGTTCAGCATGGCCGTGCCCAGGCTGGTGATGTTGTCCTTGAAGTTGCTGAAGGACTGGGTGATGCGCTCCGTATGCGCCACGAAGCCCTCCAGCTGTACCGCCAGGGTCTGCGCCACGGCTACCCGGTCGCTCTTCTGGCCGGTGATGGCCACGGTGTCGTCCACCAGCTTGTAGAGGCGCTTGCTCTCAAGGCCCATGGCCTCGATCACCTCGGGATAGAGCTTCTCCAGGTTGTAGTCGCGGAACCGGTCGGGATTGACGCCCGTCAGGATCAGCAGCTTGCGGTAGATCAGGTTGAGGCGGTAGATGCTGTCCTCCAGCTGCTGCAGGATGGGCCCCATCTCGCCCAGGGTGGCCTCCAGACGGATCTGATGGCTGCCCGCGCTCAGGTAGAACAGGTAGGGCTCACCGGTGGCCTCGTCCTTCAGTGTCAACAGGTCCCAGGAGGTGTCATACCCGAAGGAGACGGTGCTGACCTCCTCGAAGGGGATCTCACCGTCGATATACAGGCTGCGGCAGGACAGGGCGCCGCGCTGATACGCCTGCCGGGCCTTGACGCTGATGGTGTAATAACCGTCCTCCGGCACGTCGAAGTCCCACTGGATCCACTGGCCGGGGTTGTTCCACGGGTCACCGCCGATGTAGTTGAGCACGGTATTGGTCACGCTGTAGGGCTCCGTCGACGGGCTCGACCGGTCATAGCGCGCGTACAGGGACGGCGAGGACCGCAGGACGGAGGACTCGCCCTGGATGACCTGCTGCCATTTGCGCGCCGTGTCGCTCATGGTGACCTGCGGGACGCTCCTGGAGTAAGCGGCGTAGTCCACGTGCTCGTGGACCGGCACCAGCGTGATGCCGCGCAGGATCATCGGCTCGTTCACGGCCCGCAGGGAGAGGGTGTTCTCGCCCGCCTCGAAATAGAACTGATACGGGTCGATCACATAGCCCATGGCGTCCCGGCAGTAGGCCTGCTGCCAGTCGAAGGTCTCCACCTGGGACGGACGGATCTGGTTGCCCTGGTTGTCCGTCCTGACGGGGCCCCCGTCGATCCACAGCCGGGAGAAGGTCAGAGACGCGGCGCCGGCGAAGGGGACGGAACCGTTGATGTACAGCTCACGCTCCATGTCCACGCCGCGGGAGTCCACCGTTTTATAATCCAGCAGGACGTTGTACATGCCGGCCTTTTCCACGTCCACCTTCCAGGTGACGAAGGAAGCGCTGTCCGTGAAGACCGCTCCGGGCTCGTCCTGATCCGGGTACGCCTTCCCGTCCGGCTCCTCGAACTCTTCCACCGCGACGCGGATCGGCGCGTCCCCCGTCCCGTCGGCGGCGTGCGCGGCCAGATAGGCGTTATAGGTATCGCTCCGCCCGATACCGCTCACGTCCGCCGTCAGGTCCTCTCCCTCGTATTTGTCCTTGAAGTTCTGCGTGCCGCGTCCGAGCAGCACGATCAGCCCGACCGCGGCGACGAGCACGATCAGGCCGATCCATAGGCCACGGTATTTCTTCTGCATAGCAACGCTCCTTTTCAGGAATCGCTTTAATACCCGGCACAGCGCGGGGGCCTGCCGGATGTCGCGTATGATTTTAACCCATTTTAAATGGATTGCGGAAAGATGTCAACCATATTCAACAGCCGGTTTCAAAGGGGAATACGGGCAGCCCGTCCGTGCCGAAAAGGCTGATATCCGGGGCGTTATCCCAGGCGTAGGCGATACGCGCGCCCTCCGGGGCGTCAAGACGCATCTCGTTCCCCCGGACCCGCGCTTCGGCGCAGACTTCATCGTTCACCGTCAGCCCTTTTACCGGGCTTTCGGGAGGCCTGAGGGGCGCGGAAAAGCACAGCACCGCCTCGTCCCCCTCCCGCCGGATACCGGTCAAACGCGGCGCGTCGGCCGGGACCGGAAGGCCGTACACGTGCCGGAGCGCGAGATCCGCCGCGCGCAGGCCCGGCCGCAGCTTGTCCTTCGGGTGCAGGTCCTCCCGGTCCCCACAGTCGATGAGACAGGCGAGGTAACAGTCGGGCAGACCTCCGCACACCCTCATCTGGGCGTCGCGGATCCCGGGCCAGTCCTCCCCCGCCGGGTCGGAGGCGTACCCCGGCAGCTGACAGGCGATCACGGGGATGGGCCCGAAGGCCCGCCGCCACAGGGCGATCATGTTCTCAAACAGCGCCGCGTACATCCCGGCGTGCCCCGAGTCCGACTCCCCCTGGTACCAGATCAGGCCGCGGACCGACAGGGGGATGATCCGCTCCACCATCCCTTCCCAGAGCCCTCCGGGGCGGCGGGGCATCTTCGGCCCAAAGGGCGGCGGCCAGGGATAGGGCCCCAGTTCCTTTTCGATCCCCTTCTGGCCGATTGCGGGGTCCTTCCGGCGCAGCGCGTCCGTATCCGCCCAGTACCTTTCGCACCGGGAGCGGTACGCAACGAAAGCGGCCCGGTACATCTCCTCCGTGATGCCCCTGACGGCCTCGTCGAAGGCGGCGTTCTCCGCCCGGCCCTCCTCAAAACCATCCAGGCATTCCCGGCTCATCCAGCTGGCGATCTGGGTGCCGCCCAGGCAGCACACCACCATCCCCACGGGCACCCCCAGCTTTTCCCGGAGCCGTTTGCCCGCGAAATAGGCCACGGCGCTCACGTTCCCTACCTGACCCGGGGCGGCGGGGATCCACCGGGTCCCGGCCTCATTTTCAGCCGCTTCCTCCCCTGTCGCGGCCGGCGGGACGGTGTAAAAGCGAAGGAGCGGATCATGAGCTTCCGCGTTCTCTTTTTCGCCGCCCGAAGCGCCGGCGAGGACCATCTCCATATTGGACTGGCCCCCGCAGAGCCATACCTCCCCCGCCATCACGTCCGAAAACGTGACGAGTTCCTCCCCGCAGCGGAGGGTGAGGCTGTAGGGCCCGCCCGCTTCCAGAGGCGGCAGCGTCACGAGGAAACGCCCGTCTCTTGCGTCCGCCGCCGCGGCGCTGCCCGCGATGGCCGCCTCCACGGGGCCGGAGGCCTCACCGAACACGCGCACGGGCATCCCGCGCTGCAGCACCATATGATCCCTGAACACCGCCGCCGCCCGCAGCAAACCGACCACCCCTCTTCATCCGCACCGGACGCGGCTGCTTTCCTGCCGTTCCGGCGGGTTTTTCATCGCTTTCGCTTATCCTGACACAGCCCCGTTTTTTTGTCAATTATTTTTACTAAAAGGATTTACCTGAGCCGTCCGATATGGTAGGATAGGCCTGCCAGCCAACCCAAAAAGGAGGATCAGTCCATGCGATACGGATATTTCGACAATGAACACCGGGAATACGTGATCACCGACCCCCGCACCCCCATGCCCTGGGCCAACTATCTGGGCTCCCCCGAATACGGCGCCATCGTGACTCAGAACGCCGGCGGCTACAGCTTCGTGAAATCCGGCGCCGCGGGCCGGATCCTCAGATACACCTTCAACCAGTTCGACGAGCCGGGCCGGTATATCTATCTGCGGGATGAGGAGGACGGGGACTTCTGGTCCGCCTCCTGGCGCCCCGTGGAAAAGGACCTGGCGGTCTTCGATACTCAGACCCGGCACGGCACGGCCTACACCCGGATCGACGCCGCCTACCGGGGCATCCAAAGCGAAGCCACCTATTATGTGCCCCTGGACGCGGTCCACGAGGTGTGGGCGCTGAAGGTCAAAAATACCGGGGACGCGCCCCGGAAGATCGGCGTTTTCGGTTACGCCGAGCTGACCACGGAGAGCTTTTACACCCAGGACCTGGTGAACATGCAGTACACCCAGTTCATCACGGTGACCGAGTTCCACAAGGACCATATCCTGCAGCGGATCAACCAGTTCTGCGACCTGAACGAGGACGGGGAGAACGGTAAGGAGCGCTTCTTCGGCATGGCCGGCGCTGAGGTGACGAGCTTCACCGGCCGGCGGGAGCGCTTCCTGGGCGTCCGTCACTTCAACAGCCCCCAGGCCGTGATGGACGGCCGGCTGGATGACAGCCTCAACTTCAACGGCAATCCCTGCGGCGCGCTGCACACCGTCCT
This sequence comes from uncultured Eubacteriales bacterium, assembly GCA_902803675.1. The sequence continues at coordinate 1,309 of CADCQZ010000037.1, read as the reverse complement.
GGAGCTCCGGCCGGGCGAGAGCCGTACGGTCGTCTTCCTGCTGGGGCAGAAGGGCGAAAAGGCCGCCCGGGCCCTGCTGGACCGGTACGCCGATCCGGAAAAGACCGTCCCCGCCGAGATCGAGAGCCTGAAAAAGACCTGGCACGCAAGGCTCAGCCATCTCCAGATCCACACCCCGGATGAGGAGCTCGACACCATGGTGAACACCTGGAACGCCTTCCAGTGCTTCATCACCTTCATCTGGAGCCGGGCGGCCAGCCTCATCTACGCCGGCGAGCGCAACGGCTACGGCTACCGGGACACGGTGCAGGACATCCAGGGCATCATCCATCTGGATCCGGCCATGGCCGCGGACAGGATCCGCTTCATGCTCTCCGCCCAGGTGCATCACGGCGCCGGGCTGCCCCTGGTCAAATTCGACCACAACGCGGGCCACGAGGACACGCCGGAGCAGGACAGCTACGTGAAGGCCACCGGCCACCCCCACTACCGGGCGGACGACGCGATGTGGCTGTTCCCCACCGTGTACAAATATATCGCCGAGACCGGCGATATGGGATTCCTGGATGAGGTGATCCCCTTCGCCGACAAGGACGAGGGCACTGTCGCCGAGCACCTGAAGCGGGCGGTGGACTTTACCCTGAACCACCTGGGCGCCCACGGGCTGCCCGCGGGGCTCCACGCCGACTGGAACGACTGCCTGCAGCTGGGCGCCCAGGGCGAGAGCAGCTTCGTGGCCTTCCAGTTCTACATGGCCCTGAACATCCTCCATGAGCTCCTGGACGGCCGGGAAGAGGAAAAGGAATACCGCGAATGGCTCAAAAAGACCGCCGGCGAAGTGCTGGACAAGATCAACCGTTATTTCTGGGAGGATGACCGGTTCCTGCGCGGATACACCGCCGAGGGCGCCGTCATCGGCAGCAGGCACGATCCGGAGGCCTCCATGTGGCTCAATCCCCAGTCCTGGAGCGTCATCTCCCGGGCCGCCACGAAAGAGCAGGCCGAAAAGAGCATGGAGTCCGTCCACCGGCTGCTCAACACCCCCAACGGTGTGGAGCTGATGGCTCCCTGCTATAAGAAGCACTATTTCCAGGGGGCCTGGATGCGGCTGTTCAACCCCACCTCCAAGGAAAACGGCGGCATCTTCTGCCAGCCCCAGGGCTGGGCCATCCTGGCGGAAGCGCTCCTGGGCCACGGCGGCCGCGCCCATGAGTACTTCAGAGAATCCTGCCCCGCGGCCTTCAACGACCGGGAGGAAGTGCGGGAGCTGGAGCCCTACGTGCATTCCCAGTTCATCGAGGGCCATGAG
>CADCQZ010000036.1 GCA_902803675.1 uncultured Eubacteriales bacterium | reverse complement strand
CCGGGATCGTGGCCAAGTACATCAGCGCCGAGTAAAGACAGGCGCGTCCCAAAGTTGAATATCCCGCGGGGAGCATGTCGCTCCCCGTGTTTTTTTGCGCCGGGAAAACGAAGAATACAGGCGGCATCTGTCCATCGTATATCATGGGGTCACAGACAAGGCGTTCAGCCTGTGAGCGCTGTGAAAATGATGAAAGGCGGTGCCGATGATGAAAAGGGATTGGATGGTTTTCGCGGCAATGGTGATCCTGGCGGTGATGATGAGCGCGGGGGCGCTGGCGGACGACAGTTATACCCTCAGGCGAGGAGGCTCCAGGGGGAGCGCGGTTGCCGTCAGCATGAACACGACCTACGCGGCAGAACTCACGGAAGACGAGGAGGAGATGTGGTACTGCTTCACAACGCCGGCCGAGCCGGGGTATACCACGTTCAGGGCGTCGCGGACGAATGTCAGCGGGGGCGTGTACACATATTATTATCTGCGGACGGGCATCGATCAGGTCAAGTCAGACATGAGTATCTGGATGAGTGGGAGCCGGTCCTCGAACCTGAGGCTGGACCCTTCCACGACCTATTACATCCAGGTGAAGCAGAACAATGCAGTTCCCGGCTATTTCTCGGTCGGTGTCGACTTCAGGAAGGACGATCATGGCAACACCTTTTCTTCCGCCTCCAGGGTCGAGATCGGCAGGCAGTACACCGCCACGATGGACGGCCAGGACGATATCGACTGCTTTGTCTTCACTCCGCAGGAGACCTGTGATTATGTCCTGGACGGCCGTAACGATAATATTTCCGCTTATCTCTACTACGGCATCTATACCGGTGACAGCATCGACCGGGGGAGCGGCTCGAAATGGTATTCCGGCGATTTCTCGAAGAGCTGCAGCCTTACCGCCGGCACGACCTACTATATCCGTTTTGCCAACAGCGGCTGGAATACGGGCAATTACCACTTTACGATCAAAAAGCAGGTCGTGGACCTCACCGGCAATTTCGCCATCGCCATGCCGGAAGCCTGCGAGTACACCGGCAAGGCGGTCACGCCCGACATCAGCGTCAAGGGGCGGGGCACAACCCTGGTGAAGGACACGGATTACACCGTGAGCTTTAAGAACAACGTGAACGTGGGCGCGGCGACCGTGACCGTCAGGGGCAAAGGGAACTATACCGGTACCCTTGAAGCGGTGTTCAAGATCGATCCCGTGCCCCTGGGCACCCTCAGCCTGAAGAAGGTCAGCTGTACCTATTCAGGCAAGGCCTTAAAGCCCGATGAAACGGTCAAGGCTCCGGTGAACGGGAAGACTGTGACCCTCAAAAAGGACAGGGACTATCAGGTCACGTATCATAACAACACGAATGCCGGCACGGCGGCCGTGACCGTCAGGGGCATCAATAATTTCACGGGGGAGCTTTCGGCCTCCTTCAGGATCCAGCAGGTCAAGATCGGATCCCTGACGCTCAAAAAGTCGGCCATGACCTATACCGGCAGCACGCTCATGCCGGGCGAGACCGTGAAGGCGAAGGTGGGCGGGAAGACCGTGACCCTCAAAAGGGACAGGGATTATACCGTCACCTACGGTAAGTGCCGGGACGCAGGCACGGGCACGGTCACCGTAAAGGGGACCGGGAACTATAAGGGGTCGCTTAAAAAGACCTTCACGATCAAACCCGCGAAGATCGTCAGCGTGTCCCTGAGCCAGACCACCATGACCTATACGGGCAGGGCGCTCAGACCCACCCCGACCGTGAAGGCGAAGATCAACGGCAGCATGGTCACCCTGAAGCAGGGGGTCGACTACACGGTGGTCTACTCCGGCAATAAAAAGGCCGGCACGGCGAAAGTAATGGTCAAGGGCATCGGCAATTACGCCGGCACGCTCAGTACTTCTTTCAGGATCGTGAGATCGAAGTAAAGCAAAGGATCGCGGACAGGGGGGCGGCCGCACAGCCCCCCTGTTTTTGGTCTCGTGATCGATCATATGGTCGTGTTTATGCCGCCGCGGCCCTTGATAGGTGTATAAATATGTAGTATAATGTATAAGTTCTCGCTTCGCGGGAGCCGGTCCTGCGGGAGACTGTCCGATCCCGCGCGATTTTATTATCGAGGGATGAGAGGATCTTCATGAAACGATCGACACTGATCAAGGCGGCCGGGATCCTGGCCGCGGTCATCGCCCTGGGCCTGATCATCTGGTTCAGCGCCTTTTACCGCGCGGACGAGATCCGGGTCACCGACGGGAAGCTCGAGGGCGTGAGGCAGACCTGGCTGGTGGCCTCCTTCCCCATGAACGGCGAAAAGGCGTACCGCAAGCTGGCGGATGTCTCGGCGCCCAGGGAACTGTCCCAGGTGAAGGACGCTCCGGACACGGACGGGGACCCGCTCACCACGTTTTTCGTTTTCGAGGGCAAGGCCGGTACGGCTTATGAGGGGTACCGCGTCACCGTGGAGGGCCTGGAGGGCGGGGCGCAGGGCACGCCCCACAGCGCCGCGGGCGCGGAAGGCCTGATCAGCGAAACGGACGGCGGTATCGTCTTTGACATGCCTTCCCCCTACAGCGAGGCCGTGATCCGCCTGACGGTGACCGCGCCGGAGGGCGCCGCGAAGGATACCGCGCTGGCCTGCCTGGACGCGGCGGCGGCCAAAGTGACGCCGGGCAAAAAGCTGTCGGCCCTGGCGGCGGACTTCAAGCTGAACTTCATCGACGACGCCCGCTGGAAATACCTGTGGACGGGCCTGGGGGTCACCCTGGAGATCACGCTGTTCGCCGTGCTCATGGGCATCGCCATCGGCGTGATCGTGGCTGTCATCCGCACCACCTGGGAGCAGAACGCCGAGACACTGCCCCGGGGGCTGAAGCGGGCCCTGCTCAGGCTGGCCAACAGCCTGTGCCAGGTCTACCTCACGGTGATCAGGGGCACCCCCGTGGTGATCCAGCTGATGATCGCCTATTACATCGTGTTCGTGTCCACGCGCAACGGCGTGCTGGTGGCGATCTTCTCCTTCGGCATCAATTCCGGCGCCTACGTGGCGGAGATCATCCGCGGCGGGCTGATGAGCGTGGACCGGGGGCAGCTGGAGGCCGGGCGTTCCCTGGGCTTCAACTATGTGCAGACCATGGCCTTCATCATCGTGCCCCAGGCCTTCCGGACCGTGCTGCCGGCCCTGGCCAACGAGTTCATCGTGCTGCTCAAGGAGACCAGCGTGTCGGGCTACGTGGCGGTGCGGGACCTCACCAAGGGCGGGGACATCATCCGCGGCGTGACCTATTCCGCCTTCATGCCCCTGCTGGCGGTGGCGGCGATCTACCTGGTGCTGGTGATGTTCTTCACCCGTATGGTGAGCAGGCTGGAAGGGAGGCTGCGTGCCGGTGAGCACTGATACGATCATTTCCGTGAGGGATCTCACGAAGGAGTTCGACGGCGGCAAGCTCAAGGCCCTAAGGGGCGTGAGCATGGATATCAAACGGGGCGAAGTGGTGGTGGTGATCGGCCCCTCCGGCAGCGGCAAGTCCACCTTTTTAAGGTGCCTCAACCTGCTGGAGAATCCCACCTCCGGGCAGATCGTCTTTGAGGGGACGGAGATGACCGACCCCAAGGTGGACCTGAACCTGCACCGGCAGAAGATGGGCATG
>CADCQZ010000035.1 GCA_902803675.1 uncultured Eubacteriales bacterium | reverse complement strand
GCACTGCGGGCGCTCGTCTCCGCGCCCCCACGATCGTGGGGCCCCACAGGTTCGCATCATACCGATTTACACCAAACAAAAAGGGCCGCTCCTTTCGGAGGACCCTTTTCATTTGGTGGGATTAGTAGGACTCGAACCTATGACCCCCACGATGTCAACGTGGTGCTCTAACCAACTGAGCTATAATCCCAGCACGAGGATTTTAGCATAAAAGGGAGCAGTTTGCAAGAGAAATTTTTATATTGATCATTTGGCAGATTTTCGACCGGATCGTTTGAATGCGTGGGAAGACGCTTCGCGGCGCGGTTATCGGATCCCCGGATGGACTTTTATGGTATTTTCTTTTTTTTCCCGGAAAAGCTATGGCCTTTTTCGGATATGTCGGGTATAATAGAGAAAAATACGGAAAGGGGTGCGTGCCCATGATACAGGTGATCCACGGCAAGAAAGGCACCGGCAAAACAAAGAAGATCCTGGATATGGCCAATGAGGCTATCGGAAAACATAAGGGTGATATCATCTTCGTAGACGACGACACGCGCTACATGTTCGATCTGAGGCACGAGGTCCGCTTCGTGAACGCCAGTGAGTACGGATGCAGCAGCCCGGAGATGTTCCTGGGCTTCCTGTGCGGGATGCTGAGCCAGAATTTCGATATCACCGCGATCTTTGTGGACGCTTTCCTGAAGCTCGTCAAAGTGCCCGTGGAGGAGACGGAATCCTTCTTCAAGAGGCTCGACGCTGTTTCCAGAGATCACCATGTAGATATCATCATTTCCTGCTCGGTGGACGACGCCGTCGCGCCTGAATTCCTGAAGCCCTATTTTATCGATATTTGACCGTTTGAACACTTGAGTTACGTATCCAGGCGCAATTCTCCGTGAGTTGCGCCTGTTTTAAGGAGGAGCCATGCGTTATTTATCCACCCGCGGCGGAGAGGCAGTCACTTCTGCACAGGCGATCGTCAGGGGCATCGCGCCGGACGGCGGGCTCTATGTGCCCGAGGAGCTTCCCCGGCTGACCTACGCCCAGATCAGGGAGCTGTTTCCCCTCAAGTATGCTCAGCGCGCCGCGAGGATCATGGCGCTCCTTCTGCCCGACTTTTCCATCGGCGAGCTTGAGGATATCTGTAATAAAGCCTACGCCCGGTTCGATCCCGAGCCCGCGCCCCTCAAGGTGCTTGGCCGCACCGCCGTCCTGGAGCTGTTCCATGGGCCCACCATGGCTTTCAAGGATATGGCGCTGCAGGTGCTGCCCTACCTGATGCGTTCCGCCGCGGAAAAGACGGGGGAGACGCGTGAGATCGCGATCCTGACCGCCACCTCCGGGGATACGGGGAAGGCTGCCCTGGAAGGTTTCTCGGATGTGGAAGGCACGTCGGTCACCGTGTTCTATCCCTTCGGCGGCGTGAGCGCCGTCCAGGAGACCCAGATGCTCACCTCTTCCGGGAAGAACACCCATGTGGTCGCGGTCCGGGGCAATTTCGACGACGCGCAGAACGGGGTGAAGGCCCTGTTCGTGGATGAGGAGTTCCGGGGCGAGATGGCGCGGCGGGGCAGGGTGCTCTCCTCCGCCAATTCCATCAACCTGGGCCGGCTGGTGCCCCAGGTGGCTTACTATTTCTCGGCGGTCATCGATATGATCGCCATGGGCATGGCCGACGAGGGGCATCCCGTCGACGTGTGCGTGCCCACGGGGAATTTCGGCAATATCCTGGCGGCGTGGTATGCCCGCCGGATGGGCGCGCCCATCGGGAAGCTGATCTGCGCGAGCAACGCCAACGATGTGCTCACCACCTTCATTTCCACCGGCACCTACGACAGGCGGCTCCCCTTCGTGAAGACCATTTCGCCCTCCATGGATATCCTGATCTCCTCGAACCTCGAGCGCTTCCTGTGGGAGCTGGGCGGCACCGCCGACACGCGGCGATGGATGGATCAGCTGAAAAAAGAGGGGCATTACAGCCTTGCCGATGATCAGTTCGCTTACCTCAAAAGCCGCTTTGCCGGCGGCTGCGCGGATGACGAAGCGACCAAACGGGAGATCGGCCGGGTGTGGAAAGAGCACCGGTATGTGCTCGATCCCCATACCGCCGTGGCGTCGGCGGTCCTTGACGGCATGAGGGCCGGGGCGGATGACGCTCCCGTGCTGCTGGTGTCCACGGCGAGCCCGTATAAATTCGGCGAAGCCGTTTGCAAAGCCCTGGATATCCCCGCGCCCGAAGGGGACGCTTTCGCGGCGGCGGATCTGCTCCACGCCCATACCGGCCTTGAGATCCCCGCGCCCTTCAGGCTCCTGAGGGAAGCCCGCGCCCGGGACAGGATCGTCGTGGACAAGGAAGCGATGGGAAAAACGGTGCTCGAGCTGCTGAAATGACGGGGCGGGAAAGATCGAAAATCTTTAATTGACATTGGTCAACGATAATGGTATAATGCCCTTTGTTTGGAGGCCGTCAGGCGTGGAGAGATGGCCGAGTGGTTGATGGCGCTGGTCTTGAAAACCAGTGATGCCCCAAAGGCACCGGGGGTTCGAATCCCTCTCTCTCCGCCATTCCGAACATTCAGCCTTGGAGAAGTACCCAAGTGGTGAAGGGGCTCCCCTGCTAAGGGAGTAGGCGGGTAACACCGCGCTGGGGTTCAAATCCCCACTTCTCCGCCAAAAGGCCCGGAAACGAAAAGTTTCCGGGTCTTTTCTTTGCGCCGCGCCATGCGGGCGGCCGCAGGCGGATGATGATATCGACCGGGGATCATTCCTCTTCGAGTTTGTCCATGTATTCCAGCCATTCTTTGGACCCGTTGGGGACGGTCACGATCTTTTCCCTTCCGGATCCGTAGTACAGCCTGAAGGTGGTCTTTTTGCGTTCCTGTTCCGTTCTGTCGGCCGTGGCCGCTCCGATGAGCGCGCCGGTCCTGCCGGCGATCATGTTCCCGATGACGGCTCTCCCCACTGCGTTCGTGATGCTTGTCTTGGATACGTATTCGGTGTTCACATCCAGGATCTTCGTTTTCACGAGGATACCGTCATCAAGGGCGCGCTGCCGCTTTTCCTTCTCCGGATCGACCCCGCCGTTTTGAGCGGCGCGCTCTTTGGAGCGTTTATCCGATATCGAGGACCGGATCGAAGTGATGGCCCAGATGAGCATGATAGCGATGCATATCAGGATGACCGGATCATTAAGATCCATCATGCAGCACCTCCTTTACCTTATTATACCAGATATCACGGCGGACGCAAGGCGGCGGGAAGGCGTTCATCCGGTTGATTTTTGCGGCGCCGTATCGTAGAATGGAGTCATTCAGGTACCGGCGGGGGAGATCCCGGCGGGACGATGTCACGATAGCGGGGGATGACGGATGGACACGATGCTGGTCAAGATCCTTGTATGCTTTGCCGTTTTTTCATGGATAGGGTGGATCATCCTGTTCACCGGCCTGAGCGTGCGCAGGGAAAAGCGGAAGCGGGAGATGACCGAGAGGAACTACGCGGCGGGCGTGATCGTCGATCATGTGCACAAGGAGAGCTCCTCCGGCGGGGCTCAGGGCGCTTTCCTGTGGTATCCGGTGGTGGAATTCACGGCGTATGAGCGCACTTACCGCCTCCGGTATGATCACGCGATGAGCGTGAACAGGCAGCCCGCGGGAAGCGCGGTGGAGGTCCGTTACGACGGCAATGATCCGACGCGTTTTCATCTGCAGGAGGATCCGACCTTCCTAAACGGCGGCAGGACCGCCATGCGGATCGGCCTTGTCTGGATCGCCGTGAGCGCGGCGGCGGCATTGTTCCTGGCCGTGTTCGTCGGCGGGACTTCCCTCGACGGCCTTTTCCGGTTCGCGCGGCGAATCTTCAGGCCGCGTCGATGACAGGGCACGGGCGCCAAACGTGCTTTACGGGGGCCGTTATTTTGATTGAATTTATGCGGATGTGATGATATAATAGTGTAAAATTTCAAGGAGGTGTGTTTATGCCGTTAGTTACTTCAGCCGAGATGTTCAGGAAAGCTTATGAAGGCGGTTATGCCATCGGCGCTTTCAACGTAAACAATATGGAGATCGTTCAGGGGATCACCGAGGCCGCCAAGGCCGAGAACGCTCCCGTTATCCTTCAGGTCAGCAAGGGCGCCAGGAACTACGCCAACCCCAAGTACCTGACCAAGATGGTGGAAGCGGCCGTCGAGGAGACCGGGCTGCCCATCGTGCTGCATCTGGATCACGGCCCCGATTTCGAGACCTGCAAGAGCTGCATCGACAGCGGCTTCTCTTCCGTCATGATCGACAAGAGCGGCCTGAGCTTTGAGGACAACATCAAGGAGACCCGCCGCGTGGTGGAATACGCCCATGATCACGGCGTGGTCGTGGAAGCCGAGCTGGGCACCCTGGCCGGCGTTGAGGACGACGTGAAGGTCTCCGCCGAGGATTCCTCCTACACCCATCCCGAGGAAGTGGAAGAGTTCGTCACCAGGACCGGGTGCGACTCTCTGGCCATCGCCATCGGCACCAGCCATGGCGCCTACAAGTTCACCGCCGCGCAGTGCACGCGCAACGCCGATGGCATCCTGGTGCCGCCGCCCCTGCGCTTTGACGTGCTGGAAGAAGTTTCCAAGCGCCTGCCCGGGTTCCCGATCGTGCTCCACGGCGCGTCCAGCGTGCCCCAGGAATTCGTGAAGATCATCAACGACAACGGCGG
>CADCQZ010000034.1 GCA_902803675.1 uncultured Eubacteriales bacterium | reverse complement strand
GTCCCGGAAATCCTTCAGGTCCCTGTCGGTACGGATCAGGGCGATGTCCACGAACTTTCCGGTGGCCTTTTCCTTAAAGCCGGCGGTCTTCTCCCCCGTGCAGATGCTGGAGCGGATCACCGGGACGTATTTTTCGGGATCGTAAGCCGGCACGGGCGGGGGCGCGGGCTTTTTCGCGAAGGGATTTTTCATATAAGAGGGCCTCCTTTCGCCGGTCCGTGGCGGAGTCAGCCGGCCACGGTGACGCGGCGCATCAGGGCAAGGCGGGGCTGCTCACACAGGTCCTGGGGCATGACGCGCAGGATGTCCATCTCCTCCCGCTCTCCCTCGTCGGCGCCCATCAGGTCAAGGAACTCATCCACGGGCGCGATGGGCCAGGAGGCGTTGCATTCCGTGCGGTAGTGCATGGGGATGGTGATCCGGGGCGAGAGGGCTTTGACGACCGTGAGGGCGGTGCTGCTGTCGATGGTGAAGAACCCGCCCACGGGCACGAGGAGCACATCCACCCGGCCGATCTGACGGATGAGGTCGTCCGTGAGGGGATGGCCCAGGTCGCCCAGGTGGCAGACCCTCACCCCGTCCATCTCGATGACGGAGATCAGGTTGGGCCCCCGTTTGGCGCCGCTCACTTCGTCGTGCCAGCAGGGGATCATGGTGACGAACACGTCCGGCAGGGGGGAATAGGATCCCTTTTTGTCCAGCACGATGGGGCTGCCCTTGAGGGCGGCGGTATAGGCGTGGTCCGAATGGCCGTGGCTGACGGTGACGGCGCCGCAGGCGACGGGCTGCACCGGATAGCCCACGTGATCGTCGTAGGGGTCGGTGACGACCTTGGCGCCGTGCTCGTCCGTGAGCAGGAACTCACTGTGGCCCAGATAGCGTATCAGCATCTCGTGCCTCCTTTGAAGGCTCTTCTTCCGCCGGGGCGGCGGGAGGGGCCTTCTCTTTTTTATGCACCCAGGCCTTGGCCAGGGTGTAGATCACCGAAGTGATGGGGACGCTCAAAAACATGCCCGCCACGCCGAACAGAGCGCTGCCCGTGACCACGGCCGCCAGGCTCAGATACGGGGGCAGGCCCACGGCGCCGCCCACCAGGTGGGGGCTCACCAGCATGCCCTCGATCTGCTGGAGCACGAAGAGCATGATGCCGAACACGATGGCTGTGTGCAGGTCCACCGTGAGCATGGTGAGGAAGCCCACGATGAAGGAGATCCAGCCGCCCAGGTAGGGGATCATCTGCATGATGGCGGTCAGGCACGCCAGGGGCGCCGCGTAGGGCATGCCGAAGATCAGCATGCCGATGAAGGTCTCCGTGCCCAGGATGAGGGCCTCCAGGCACTGGAACCCGAACCAGCGGCTCAGGGTATTGGCCGCCAGGGTGCCGGTGGTGAACACCAGGTGCGCCCGGGCAGGGCTGAACAGGGCCCGGCTGACGCGCCGGAAGCCGCCGCGGATCCGGTCCCGGCCCGCGAGGAAATAAAAGGCCAGCACCACGTACAAAAGGAAGGACAGCGCGGAGGAGGTGATGGACACCAGGGTGCCCAGCAGGTCGCTGGCGTAGGTGCGGATCAGGGCGCTCAGGTCATTGAGGTAGACGCCCACGGTGTTGTCCCACTGCTCCCGGGTGAGGCCCAGGGCAGCCCTCAGCTGGTCCGTGAGATCCGGCTGGGTGAGGAAAGAGATGAGGCGGGTGAGCATCTCGATCACCATGGGGATCACGAAGCGTCCCAGGATGTACACCACGAGGAAAAACAGGAGCCCCACCACACAGAAGCTGAGGCCCTTGCGGACGCCGGGGGCCCAGCCCCTGGAAAAGCGCCACTGGGCCAGGTGTTTCTCAAAAAAGCGCATGGGCGCGTTGAGCAGCAGGCTGATGATCACGGCCGTCAGCACGGGACGCAGGCCGCTCAGGAGCATCCCCAGATACCGGGACGTGAAATCCCAGTGATATAAAAGCGCGATGAAGATGACAGCCAGGATGACCCTGGGCGTCCAGTGCCTGGGATGAAGATCCTGCGATCTCATAGGCTCCTCCCGATCAACAGATCTAAGTGCCCCGATTGTAAGCCCCCCGGGGGGCCTTGTCAAGCCGGCGGCCGTCGGAAGGTTTAGTGAGATCCGGCCCTTGCTGTATTTTTACAGAACGATGACAGCATGAGTGAATAAGGCATTTGGCCGGAGGGGAAGACTTACGGAGTTCAGTTTGTGAATGAAGACGCCTGGCGGCTAATGAAGACGCCCTGAAGGGCTAATGAAAAATGAGGAATTGGTTTACAAGACGGAGGGCGGGCAGAGCGTCTGATCGACTAACAGCTAAGCGCAGCAGAGCGAGCGTACCCCACCGCGGCGGAGGGGGATCGAAAACCGACGGCCTTCCGGCGGTTTGGTCGTAGGGGTTCTTGGAGGCGCGGAGCCTGCTGCCGCCGGTGGCGGATGCAGGCAGGCGAAAGCGTGGCGAACAAACGAGCCCTGCAAGTGAGCTCTGTCGAATGCGGCAGGGCGACTGTTGTGAGCCTGACCGAGCGCAGCGAGACAGAGGATATTCCCCCATAAAAGTCAGCGAAGCGCAGCGCAGCGTAAGCGAGCGCGGATGGACAAATCGAGCCGTCGGATGTATAATATAAAAGGAAAATTGTGCGCTGTCGGAGGTGCGGATG
>CADCQZ010000033.1 GCA_902803675.1 uncultured Eubacteriales bacterium | reverse complement strand
GCCGGACGACCGGCCGGTCACGCCGCCCTTCGTCACGGCCCAAAGGACCGCTCCGGCCAGCAGCGCGATGACGACAGCCGCGGCCGCCGCGATCAGGGCGGTCTTCTTTTTCCCGGAAGGCCTGCGGGGCTCTTCTCCGGAGGGGCCGTCTCCCACCGGGGGGCCGGACACGGGCCCGGCGCCGCCATCTCCGGACCGGTCATCCCGCGCCGTGCCGCATTCCCTCAGGGCGTCCCTCAGCGCGTCCTTCAGATCGGCGGCGGTATCGAACCGGTCTTCCTTCCGGAAGCTCAGCGCCTTCAGCAGCGCTTGCGCGGTCTTCGGGGAAGCGTTTTCAGGCGGGGGGATCGCGGGCCTGGGTATCCTGAAGAGCAGGTCCTTCGCCTTTTCCGCTTCGGGAAGAGACCTGTCCCGGGCAAAGGGCAGCCGGTCCCCGTTGAGCAGCTTGTACAGTGTCAGCGCCAGGGAGTAGATATCCGAGCGGTTGTCGTAATCCCCGTTGTTGTACACTTCCGGGGACATGAACGCCGGTGTGCCGATCATGCCCGTCTTGGTCTGATCGGCGGTCGAGTAAGTCCTGGCGATGCCGAAATCCCCCAGCTTGTAGGTGACCACGCCTTCGCTGGTCTCCCGGACCAGGATATTGTCCGGCTTGATGTCCCGGTGGATGATCCTGTTCTTTTCGCAGAGCGTCAGGGCGCCGCACAGCTCCACGCCCATCTCCAGGATCTCTCTTTCGGTCATGCCGTCCCTTGAGGCGAAATACTTCGACAGGCTGAGCAGCTCCTCCATCCGGATCAAAAGGTAATAGCCCTCTTCATCCGGGTCCATGCCGGGCACGTCCGCCTTTTTGACCACGGCGAAGTCCTGTATGCTCACGATGTGACCGCTGTCCCGCAGGTCGATCATGGCGCTGGCTTCCTTCGCCGCCCGGTCCGCCTCCTGACGGAGGATGCCCTGAAGATCTTCCTCCGCCGCGCCGGCGGCGCGCATGAGCGAAAGCTCCTCCGCCAGGGACTCATCCGGGATGGGGATGATCTTGACGGCGGCCGTCAGGCGGTCGTTATTGGCGTTGACCGCGTGATAGACCGCGCCGGATCCGCCGCCCCCGATCACGCCGGTGATCTTCCACGACGGCCAGACCGACTCCACGATCTTCCTGGCCAGGGTCCTGTTCATTTCCACGTTCGCGTCACATCCTCGAAACGGATATGTTATATGATAAAGATCCAGCCCCCATTATATATGATGCCGCGGAAAAACAAAAGGCCTTTTGCGGCGCGCGAAAAAAGCCGGCGGACCGATACGTCTGCCGGCTTTTGCTCGCCGCGTTCACTTCACCGAGAGCTCCCACACATCGTTGAAGGTGGTCAGGGGATCCATGGACAGGATGCACAGCAGGATGAAGCTCTCGTAAGGGTTGACCGGGTAGATCTTCATCATGCCGCATTCGCTCAGCATCACGTTGGTATTGTCCAGGAAGAGCAGGTACCGTTCCTTGACACCGGATGGGCCTTCGCTCACCGCGGCCTTCAAAAACGCCAGGGTGATCAGGTCGAACCGGGAGGGCAGGGTCTTTCCCGCCTGGATATCGTTGATGTGCTGCCGGGTGAGCCGCCTGATCTGAAAGGTCTGGCTCAGGGCGCTGTCCTTCAGGGGCACCAGGTTGCCGTTTTTGTCCACCGGGAGCCCCGCGTACAGGATGTGCTCCATGTCGCTCTCCCGGATCTCCCGGGTCTGCCAGATGTGCCTGCCGTCCCGCTCCTTTTCCATCAGGCGCCGGCGCTCCTCCAGGCTGACCGCGTCTCCCTGCCGGTCCAGCACACGCCCGGCCAGGATGTAAGTGTCCTGCTCGTCGGCGCTGTTTTTATACCCCGCGATCAGGTGCTGACACTCCGCGTACAGTCTGTTCCAGTTGTTCATCCTCGCCTTCAGGTACAGTGACCCGACGGTGTTCCGGCCCACTTTCAGCATCTCTTCCAGGTCCCCGCCGAATTCCTCATCGGGGCGGAGGGGAGAAGCGTCCCGGGTCACGGCGATGTACCGTTCCCGGACCGCCAGATACCGGGAGAAGGGATACTTGTTTTCATAGCACCGCGCCAGCAGCCACTCGAAGGGCTCGTACTCGTCCAGCCTGTTTTCCAGCAGCGCCTTGGTGAGCATGGCGTTCACCTCGTCCGGGGTCATCTCCAGCCCGAAACCCAGGAGCAGCACCACCTCCCGGCGCACCGCCGCCTGGGTGAGCCAGTTCCTGGCCAGTGCCCCCAGCTTGGCCGTGGTGGGCGTGAAGCTGCCCGGCACCTGATTGTACAGGAAATGATTGACGATGTATTTCTGGTATACCGTGAGCGGCACCTCGTCAAAGGGCTCTGTCATGTTTTCCTTTTGATAGATGAACCGCTTCAGATGATCGCCGAAGGGCACGAAACGGATCTTTTTCATCAGCTGCCTGTAGATCAGATCCGAATCCATGTCCCTGAAGTAGGGATCCCTGAAGGTCAGTTTCAGGTTCCTTCTGGCCGCCCTGGTAAAAAAGATGCCCCTGTCCCGATCCGTCAAATCCGAGCACCGCCCTTCAAACGTTTTTTGAAGCGCCGGAGCGCCTCGCCCCGTCCCGAAGAAAACCCTGAGCGCGCCCCGGCCGGGCCGTGATCCCGAGGACGATCACCGTGACATTGTCCCGGCCCCCCGCGGCCAGCGCCGCGTTCAGGAGCGGCCCCGCCGAATCCCTGCCGTGTTCCCTCAGGATCCACCCGATCTCATCGTCACCGATCATGTCCGTCAGGCCGTCCGAACACATCAGATACACATCCCCCGCCCGCAGCGGTTCGATACGGATGCAGGGCATGAGGATATCCGTGCCCGTGCCCAGCCACCGGGTCAGCGGGCCCTTTTTCTGTCCCGGGCGCTGCATCACATGGTCCTCCGACAGCATCTTTAACGTGCCGTCCCTGAAAAGGTACGCCCGGCTGTCGCCGATATTGCAGATCACCGCTTCCGTGCCGGTCAGCCCGATCATGACGGCCGTGGTCCCCATGGCCGCCACGCCTTCCTTCCGCGCCCAGTCACAGACGGCCCTGTTCATTTCATGTACCGAACGCAAAAGGCCCGCGGCCATATCTTCCGCCCCGGGATCCGCCGCCGCGGCCGCCTTCGCCGCCAGAAAAGCGGCTTCCTCGCCGAACGCTTCCCCGCCCATGCCGTCGAACGCCCCGAAGAGAGCGCCGCGCTCCCCGGCGGTGACCTGTCCCCTGAAAGAGGCTTCCCCGTGCCTGGCGGGCAGGTATGCCCCCGCGCACATCAGTTCGTCCTCGTTGCCGGAGCGCGCCCTGCCCAAATGGGTCAGCCCCTCGTACAGCGCGATATACCGTGAAAGCATGTCCCGCTCCTTTCCCCGTCAGGTTTTATATCGAGGGCCTATCCCCCCGGGAAAAGAGTATCACGGCCGCCGCGGGATCCTGTAGTCACGGTTTTCCCGAAAGCCCGGTCATCCAACATGATACACCCTGTCCCCGGGTCCTGTCATCCCGGGAAAACCGGGCCTACAGCACGGAAAAGGGCCTGTAGTATCCTGACAGCGTCAGTTGAACGCACCGAAAATGTTTCCAACAAAAAAGGAGGTCCATTATGCGTAAAGTATTGAGCTCCCTGATCCTGCTGGTCATCCTCATGAGTCTGGCGATCCCCATGCCTGTCACCCATGCCGAAAACGAGATCAGACCCGTTTTCAGCGTCACGACCGCAAAACTGAAAAAGGATATCGCAAAGTATTCCCTGTCAGTGACCGTCAAGGGCAGCCAGCAGCGCTTCGCCTTCAGGGCATCGGAGATCACGAAGATCACCATCAAAAGCAAAAGCTATTCAAAGAAGACCGAGACCGTCAAAGCAGTCATTCTCATCGACCGCAAGGTGGCCACCGTCAGGGCCGACGTGACGATCCGGTACAAGTATACGGGAAAGAGCTGGAAACTGTCTCAGGTCACCTTCACAAAAACCTCCATCCATTCGATCCATCTCAAAGGAAAATGGACGGGCACATATATCGCAAACCAGGGCAAGACCCGGGTCAACATCGATATCCGCGCGGTCACTCTCGACGGTTTCATCCGCAAAGGCACCTTTCATTTCTCCGCGGTGCCCACCAATCCTTCCGTCCCCACGGGATCATATACGCTCAAGGGCGGCTTCGACAAACAGACGGGAGAGGTCGTGTTCGCCGGCAATGAATGGCTGGTCCATCCGTCCGACTATATCTTTATCGAGATCCATGCCTGGGTGGATCTGGCCAACCGAAAGATCGTTTCCGGATCGAATTCCTGGTATCTGGACCTTCGTAAAAAGTAAGCCAGCGCCGCCGCCCGGTCTGTCGTAAAGGTCACACGGGCACGGGCCCATCGCCATTCTCTCACACGACCCGGAAACGGGCCCGGCCCTGTGCAGCGCTCTTCCGGGACCTGCACAGGGCATCTTTGATATCAGCTCGCTCCTTCATGGCTCTGCCTCGTTGACCTTCATTATGGAACAATGGTAAAATACAGCATTCAAATCAATTTCACATTCGGATCCGTTCCGGGAGGCAATGATGAAAAGAAACATCCGCATCCACCTGATGACCGCCGTGATCCTGATGCTGTGCTGCATCGTCATACAGGCCGGCGCCTACGGCTACTCCACAAAAGACACCGCGAAAACCATATACGCGGGCCGGACATATGAAGACGAAGGCGGCAGCGATTACTGGCTCTGCTTCACGACACCCAAGGACCCCTGCGTGACCGAGCTGAGGACCTGCTCCTGGGCGCGCGCCGCCCGTGTGGGCGCGATCCACACGGAGTACAGCCTCGAGACTGCCGGCGGCAAAGCACTGTACAAAACAGGTGAATACTCACGCGGAGAGTGGAAGACCTTTAAAGTTACTCTGGAGCCAAATACAAAGTATTATATCCACATATACGCCCTGGAAGACGTCGTGTACAGGAATGACGCGGCCTGCGGATATGAACTGAAGATCCTCTTCACCGGCGGCGCGATCTCCCTGGATGACACCTTTTCTTTGACTTTATCAAAGACCAAAGCGGATTATACCGGTAAAGCCATAAAACCCACCGTGACACTCAAAGACAGCAGCGGAAACACGCTCACCAAGGGCACGGACTATACCGTGACCTATAAAAACAACATCGATGCCGGGACAGCCACAGTGACCGTGACCGGAAAGGGCAGCTATACCGGAACACTGAAAAAAACTTTTAAGATCCTGCCGGCAGAGCTGACTAACATCAAGCTTAAAAAAGCAGAATATGACTATACGGGCAAAGCGATCAAACCGGCAGTGACCGTGAAAGCCAAAGTGAACGGCAAAACGGTGACGCTGACTTCCGGCACGGATTACAAGCTCACCTGCGCGAAAAACACCAACGCAGGCACCGCCACGGTGAAAGCCACGGGAAAGGGAAATTTCACAGGCACCGTCAAGACCGCCTTCACCATCAGGCCGGTGAAGATCACAGCCCTCAGCCTGGCCGATACCGTCGTTTATACCGGAAAAGCGCTGACGCCCGAGGTGACGGTGAAAGCGAAAGTGAACGGTAAAACCGTGACATTGGCAGGCGGCACGGACTACACCGTGACATATGCCGGCAACAAAGCCATCGGCACCGCGGCTGTCACGGTCACGGGCAAAGGGAATTTCAAGGGCAGCCTTTCCGGGACCTTCAGGATCGTTCCCGGCATTCCCAAACTGACGGCAAGATCAGGCAAAGCGCAGACCGCGAAACTGTCCGTCAAAGCGGTGAAAGGCGCCTCCGGCTATGAGTTCCATTACCAGAAGGCGGACGCGAACAAAAGCAGGCTCGTGCTGACGCCGAAGAAGACCTGTGAGATCACCGGCCTGGAGAACAAAAAGGAATACCTGTTCAAAGTCAGGGCCTACGGAACGACCGCCTCCGGTGAGACGGTATTCGGTGATTTCTCCGATACGGTGAAGGTCACCATCGACGCCGGGAAGGATATCTCCGAAGGAAAAATGACTATCGGCTCCGAGGGTATGCTGTATGTGTATACCGGCAAAGCGATCAAACCGGCAGTCACGGTGAAGCTGGGCCTGTTCAAACTTAAAAAGGGAACGGACTATACCCTTACCTATGAAAACAACCTCAATGCCGGCACAGCCACCGTGACCGCCGAGGGCATCGGGGATTATTCCGGCAAACTTTCCGGTACCTTTGTGATCGGCAGGGCCCCCATCAATGACGGGGACGTATACCTGCAGACCCTCCCCTTCACCTACACGGGCGAAGCGATCGAGCCGACAGTCATCGTCATGATCGGTGACAAGGGACTCGTAAAAGGCACGGACTATAAGCTGTCCTACTCCAAGAACAAAAATGCCGGCACGGGATGTGCCGTTGTGACGGGCATCGGCAATTACGCAGGCACCGTCAAAAAGCCCTTCACCATCCTGCCTGTGTCACTGGCCCTGTGCGAGGTCTTCCTGCCGGACGGCGACAGCTACGCCTACACGGAGGACGAAGTGCGACCCGCTGTCCAGGTCAAATACGGGGACAGGGTGATCCCCATGAATGACAAGACCTATAAAGTGGAATATGCCGATAATATCGAGATCGGAACGGCGACAGCCACCGTGACAGGCATCAGAAACCTGACCGGAAGCGTCACACTGGAATTCGAGATCGCCCGGCAGCTCGTCTCCCCCGTTCCGGACGGATGCCACTTTAATATGAAGACTCTTGATAAACCTAAAGGATGGACCGGTTATCATGACATCAACATCAACGTCTCAGAATCAACACCCGTTTATGCTATCGCAAATGGGACCGTGATCTGCAGTCAAAAATATACAACGATCGACGGAAAAGACTACCTGACGAGTTACGGCAACTGCATCAATTTCACATCGGATGAGATCGATGGCAAAGTATATACGGCTGTATACGCTCATTTGAGCAAGATATCTGTTCCCGGTGTAAAG
>CADCQZ010000032.1 GCA_902803675.1 uncultured Eubacteriales bacterium | reverse complement strand
TTCCATATCGGTCGATTATCCGTCAGCCCTTCACGGCGCCCACGGTCATGCCCTTCACGAAATACTTCTGCAGGAAGGGATACAGAAGGATGATGGGCAGGGAGGACAGGATGATGACGGCGGACTTGATGGAGATGGACAGGGAGGACTTCTCCCCCATGCCGCCGTTGTCCACGATCATGGTGCGGCCGTTGACGATGTTGCGCAGCAGCAGCATCACCGGGTACTGGCTGGATTTGAGATAGATCAGCGGGGCGAACCAGTTGTTCCAGAAGAACACGGCGGTGTACAGGCCCACCGTGGCCAGGGCCGCGCCGGACAGGGGCAGCACGATGCGCACCAGGATGCCGATGTAGCTCAGCCCGTCGATGACCGCCGCCTCCTCGATCTCCCCCGGCAGGGATTTGAAGAAATTGATCAGGATGATCAGGTTGAACTGGCTGATGGCGTAGGGCAGCAGCAGCGCCCACACGGTGCCCACCAGATGCAGGCTGTTGATGAGCAGGTAGTTGGGGATCAGGCCGCCGGAGAAGAACATGGAGAAGATCACCAGCTTCATCACGAACTTCTGCCCCCACAGCCAGTCCTTGCTCAAGGGGTAGGCGAAGAGCACCATCATGAACAGGGAGATGGCCGTGCCGCAGAAGGTGAACAGGAAGGTGTAGCCGTAGGCCCGGAAAAAGTTGGGATAGTCATACACGCTCCGGTAGGCCTCGATGGTGAAATCCACCGGCCAGAGGATCACCCGGTTGTTGGTGATGGCCACCGGCGAGGAAAAGGACATGGCGATGATATACAGGAAGGGCACGGTGCAGGCCAGCACCACGATGAACATCACCAGGAAGGTGAAGAAGTTGAGCACCGGGTTGTGCTCCTTGATGCGGCGCCTGCCGGCATTCTTTAAAACTTTCGTGCTCACGTCAAGCGCCTCCTCTCAATAGATGCTGTTGCCCGTCAGGCGGCGGGACACGTAATTGCTGGTGGATACCAGGATCAGGCCGATCACGCCGTTGAACAGGCCCAGGGCGGCGCCCAGGGAATACTGGGGCGACGAGGATCCCAGGGTGTAGCGGTACACGTAGGTGTCGATGATGTCGGACACAGCCATGTTGGTGCTGGTCTGCATCAAAAGCACTTTCTCAAAGCCCAGGGACAAAAGATGGCCCACGTTGAGGATCAGCATCACCATGATGGTGGGCATGATGGTGGGCAGCGTGATATAGATGATCTGCTGGAAACGGGACGCGCCGTCGATGCGGGCGGCCTCGAACATATCGCTGGAGATGCCGGTGATGGCGGCCAGGTAGATGATGGCCGTCCAGCCGGTGAACTGCCACATATCCGTGAGGATGTACAGGAAGCGGAAGTACTGGGGCTCGTTCATGTAGTAGATCCGGCCCACCCCGAACACTTTGTCTATCAGGCGTGTCAGAAGGCCCATGGAGGGCGAGAGCAGCTCGCTCAGGATGGAGATGACCACCACCGTAGAAACGAACCGGGGCACGTAAGAGACCGTCTGCACGAATTTCTTGAGCTTCAGGTTGCGCAGCTCGTTCAAAAGGATGGCGAAAATGATGGGGAACGGGAAATTGATCACCAGGTTCTCCACGCTGATGATCAGGGTGTTCCTGAAGGCTACCCAGAATTCCGCCTTGAGCAGGAACTGCTCGAAATAGCGGAAGGGCGCCGGCCACTCCTTGTAGCCGCTGGCCCAGCGGTCACCGTAGGGCCCGCCCAGGGGCTTATAGTGGCGGAAGGCCAGGATATTGCCGAACATGGGCACGTATTTGAACAGGATAAAGTAGATCAGCGGCAGCAGCATCATCAGATAGAACTGCCAGTACCGCCCCATATAGTGGCGCAGCGTGATCTTGTTCACGTGCTCCATATTGCTCAGCTCTTTTTTTCTGCCCATAAAGAACGCCCCTTTCCCCGGGGAGGATCGTTATTTTCAAGGATACGGGGACCCGGCGGTGCCGGGTCCCCGAAAGAAAGGCTGAAAGGTCACTGATACTTGTTGTACTTGTTGTACAGATCCACGAACTCGTCGATGCCCTTGTCCTTCAGATCCTGCTCATACTCGGCCCAGTCGGCGTCGATGTCCTTGATGCCGCGCATGAAGGCGTCGTCCCATACGAAGAACGCGTCGGCCAGGGCGGTCTGCAGAAGGGCGGCTTCCTCGGCGGCCTCATCGTCGAAGGCCGGGGTGGCGGGCACATACTGGATGGCGTTGTCCATCGCGGCCACTTCGGCGTTGATGCGGGCGTAGTTCTCGTCGTACTTGGTCATCTCACGGGCGTTGTACCACACCACCTGGGTGCCGTCGCAGCCGCAGCCGTAAGCGTTCTGCATGAACTTGTAGATACCTTCCTGATTCTCATGGGCCATGATCTCATCGCTGAAGACCACCTTGCCGTCCACTTCGGTGTACTGCTCGCCCTCGACGCCCAGGCACCACACCTTGGCGGCCGCTTCGGAGAAGAAGACCTCGTCGATCTTGCGGACCACCTGCTCAAAGTCAGGCCTCTGCATGGTCTTGGAGGGGAACAGGATGCCGTTGCCCACGGAGCTCTTGGGCTGATGGTGCGCGCCGAAGGGGCCTTCCAGAGGAGGATACATGTTCAGCTTCAGGCCTTCGATCTCGGAAGCCGCTTCCCAGCCGCCGATCTGATCGTAGTAGCCGTACACGGCGCAGCTCAGGCCGGTGGCCAGCTTGCGGGTGGCGGCGGCGTCATCCTGCTGGAATTCGGGGTCGATCAGGCCTTCCGCGTACATCTTGGAGAAGAAGCGGATGTAGTCCTTGTACCGTTCGCTCAGAGCGCCGGCGAAGTACTTCTGGGTCTCATAGTCCCAGCTCAGCACGCGGGTGCCGGTGGAGGTGGAGCGGCCCACGCTGATGCCGAAGGAGGACATCGACATGCGCTGCAGCACGTAGATGTTCACGATGGAGGTCAGCGGGATGGAATCCGGATAGTCCGCCTTGTAGGCCAAAAGGATCTGGTGCAGGTCCTCGAAGGTCTTGGGGGCGTCGAAGCCCTTGGCCTCCAGGTAGTCCTGCCTGAGGATCAGGCCGCCGTCAAAGAAGGGCTTGTCGAACAGCTGGGGCATGTAGTACAGGTTGCCGTCGCCCAGCTTGAGCATCTCCACGGACTCGGTGAGGCCGAACTCTTCCACGCGGGCGTTGAAGTTCGGAGTCCAGTCCGGGTTGGTGTTCACGGCGTAGGCGCCGCCGTTGAGGGCCAGGGAAGCGTTGCCGCCGGCGGTGCTGGTGCCCAGGATCACGTCCGGGGTGTCATCGCCCTGGTTCTGCAGCACGTTGGACACCTTCACGGCGTACTCCGTCATGGGGATGGGCTCGAACACCAGATCCACATTGTAGGTCTCCTCCAGGTAGCTGATCACGCGCCAGTCCTCACGGTAGGGCAGCGTGGAGTTATCGGAGTAGTAGATGCTGATCTTGATGGGGTCCTCCGCCGCGGCGAAGCTGCACAGGGACAGCAGCATCATCACAGCCAGTAACAGTGCCGAGAATTTCTTCATAGAATTCCCTCCTTTTTGCCGTAAAACGGCATATGTCTGCCCTTCCAAGGCAGTTCGTTGGCTGGATTATACCACGTCTCCCATCCTTTGACAATGATTATCTGAATGGGACGGATATTTAATTATCGATCTGAAAAAATATTCACATCCCGGTGAACTTGTGCGGCCGCTCAGGACATGGTATACTGTCCGGGACGGATAAAACAGGACCCGACACCACATAAAGGAGCGGTCATATGAACGAAGCGGAACTGAAACTGCGCATCGGCCAGCGCATCGGCGTGGGCTTCGAGGGCCTCACCGTGCCGGAAGAACTCAAAAAGGTGATCCGGGAGAACAAACTGGGCAATGTGATCCTGTTCAGGCGGAACGTGGAGAGCTTTGAGCAATTGAAGGCCCTGTGTGAGGAGCTCACCGTCCTCATCCGGGAAGAAACGGGCTTTGACCCCTTCATCATGATCGACGAGGAGTGCGGCAGTGTGTCCCGCCTTGCCCACATCACCTTCCCCACCCCCAGCGCCATGGCCATCGGGGCCACCGGCGACCCGGAGAACGCCTACCGCATCGCCCGCATCCTGGGGGACGAGCTGCGCACCGCGGGCGTCAACTTCGACCTGGCGCCGGTGCTGGACTGCTTCACCAACAGGGGCAACAGCGTGTGCGGCAACCGCTGCTTCGCCGCCGATCCCGATAAGGTATCGGCCTTCGGCTGCCGGTATCTTGAGGGCCTTCGGGACGCCGGGGTGATCGCCTGCGGCAAGCATTTTCCCGGCCACGGGGACACGGATGTGGACAGCCACCTGGCCCTGCCCATCGTGAACAAGCCCATGGAGGAGATGCGGCAGGTGGAACTGAAGCCCTTCGCCGCCGCGATCAAGGCGGGGATCCCCTCCATCATGTCCGCCCACGTGGTGTTCCCCGCCCTGGAGCCGGACCGGGTCCCCTCCACCGTATCCCGGAGAGTGATGACGGGTCTCCTGCGGGAGGAGATGGGATTTGGCGGCCTGATCATCAGCGACGCCATGGAGATGAAGGCGGTGATGGACCTGTTCGGCATCGCGGACGGTGTGCGCCGCGCCCTGGACGCGGGGGTGGACATCTCCCTGGTGTGCCATTCCCCCGAGCAGGCGGCGGACGCCGCCATGTATGTGGCGCGGCGCGTTCAGGACGGCGCCTTCAGCGCGGAGAATATCGAGGAACACTTCCGGCGCATCACAGCTTACAAAAAGCGGTACGCCTTAAAGGCCGGGGAGAGCGCCTTCGGCACCCCGGAGCAGAAAAAACAGGCGGAAGACATCATGGACGCCGCCATCACTCTTTTGAGCGCGCCGGAGGGAAAGCCCCTGCCGGAGCTGGACGCGGACACGCTCTTCTTCGGCACCCTGGCAAGACGCAACGCGCTGGTGAACGATGACATCCCGCTCAACGCCGCGAAGGCTTTCGCCGATCATTTCGGCGGGCGGTACGGCGGCCTGGCCCCGGAGGAGGACCCGAAGAGAGCCGTGGTGTTCCTGGGAAGGCACCCGGACGCGGAGAAAGCCATCGCCGCCGCCGGGCGCATGGCGGAAAACGGGACGGAGCTCGTGGCCGTGTCCATGTGGACGCCCAAGGCCCTGGACCTGCTGCCCGGCAGCGTGTGGAAGATCGCCGCCTGGCAGTATGACGAGCTGGCGCTGCAGTCCCTCCTGAGGCGGTACGGGCAGCTGGGATAACAAAGACCCGCCGG
>CADCQZ010000031.1 GCA_902803675.1 uncultured Eubacteriales bacterium | reverse complement strand
GCTGCCCGCGTCGCTGTTTTCCGGGGCGATCTTCCTGCTGCTGGCTGATCTCACCGCCCGCACGCTGCTCAGCCCGATCGAGCTGTCCATCGGCGTGGTCACGTCCATCGTTGGCGCGGTGGCTTTCGTGATCATTTTCTACCGCACCAGGAAGGGCAGGTGACACGGGATGCTGACAGGGGACCATATCACCGTGCGCTATGGCGATACCGCCGTGGTGGACGATCTGTCCTTCCGCCTGGAGGAGGGTCAGTGGCTGATGCTGGCGGGCCCCAACGGAGCGGGCAAATCCACCCTGATCGAAGCCGTCGCCCGGGGCGTGCCCTATACGGGTTCCATCATGTGGGGCGGGCAGGATATCCGCTCGCTGAAGCCGGCTCAGCTGGCGCGGCGGATCGGTGTGCTGTCGCAGAAAAACGCTGTGGGATACGCCTATACGGTGGAGGAAGTGGCGGGCCTTGGGCGTTACGCTTATAAAGCCGGCTTTTTTTCAGGCCGGGATGATGACGGGGAAAGACAAGTGGAGCGGGCGCTGGAACTGACCGGCCTGACCGAACTGAGGCACGCCAGCATGCTCACCCTTTCCGGCGGCGAGACACAGCGGGCGTTCCTGGCCCAGGTCTTCGCCCAGGATCCGCAGGTGCTGATCCTGGATGAACCGGCCAATCATCTCGATCTTAAGTACCAGCAGCATATTTTCTCGCTGATCCGCTCCTGGCTGCGGGAACCGGGACGGGCTGTGATGTCCGTGGTGCACGATCTGAGCCTGGCCCGGCGCTACGGGTCCCACGCGGTGCTGATGGATCACGGCAGATGTATATCTCAGGGCACGGTCGCGGACGTGATGACGCCGGAAAACCTGCGGAAAGTTTACGATATGGATGTATACGCCTGGATGCGGGACATGCTTAAGCAGTGGGAATGACAGAAGGGCGACCGGGGCATGGGCACATAAACGGCCCGGCAAAGCGTCAAGGCTTTGCCGGGCTGTCTGTCTTTATGGATAAAACGCGGCTTTTCTGATGAGGGACGGCAGTCGGGGTCGTGCACGATTGATATGTGCCGATCAGGACTGATCGGGATCGGGCCTTAACAGCTCTTACTTGATGATGCTGTTGTTCACCGCGGTGTTGGCGACGGTCATCATCGTGTACAGCATGGCGATGGTGAAGGAGCCCAGGTAGATCTTGCCGGTCTCCTTGAAGTACCGCTGGGTGATGATGGTGCCGACAGGGATCAGGACCAGCAGCGGGAACAGGTTGACGATACGCATGGAGTTGAAGGCGAATGTGCCGTCACGCACGATGCCGAAGTACTGGATGAAGATCAGAGCGGCGATACCGGCGATGTTGGCGAAACAGCTGAGCACCGTGACTTTCCACGGGGCACGGCCCTCGATGCGGTTGCCGCCGTTGACCAGCCAGGAATTGATCAGGTAGTAGATGGCGAAGAACGGGAAGTACGCGATGCCGAACAGTACTTTCTCCACGTTGAAGGTCCTCATGGCGATCATCCATACACGGAAGTCCGTCTTGAAGCACAGATCCGCGAAATACAGGATCACGTACGCGGCGGTCACGGTCAGCAGAGCCAGCAGGAAACTCTTGCACAGGGGACGCAGTGCGGTCTTGACGCCCCAACTGTCGGGGGATGCACCGTGTTTTTTGCCGTAGGCAAAGTATCCGATCAGGAACACCGCGAGGATGCACACGCCGACGATCGCGGACCAGATGCCCAGCTCCGTGGTGTTGCCCTCACCGAACCACGGGGTCGATGTGGTGGGAGTGAATGACTTTTTGCCGATCCACACGAACATGACCGGGATGACCAGCAGTGCCGGTATGATCAGGTTGATGATGTAGGTGCCCCAGTACACGGCCTTGGCTGTGCCGTCGGAAAGCTTCGGCGCGGGCGGCGCTTCCTTCTTGGCGATGAGCTCGGAGAACCAGGGGACGCTGTGCATGATCCAGGAAGCGAACGGGAACAGGAACATGAGAATGCCGATCAGGCCCAGGCAGTTGAAGAATTCTTTCCACATCCAGATCTGATCTCCGGAATCGATCTTCTCATACCCGGACGGGACGCCGTAGGCCTCATAGAAGAAATCGATGGCGCTGGCAGCGCTCATGATGGAGAAGTGGTTTTTCGGGTGGATCTCCGGGTTCTGGTTGATGACGCGGATATATTCTTTGCCGTCGATGGTCCCACGGTACACTTTGTGATTTTCCACGGGACCTGTCACATCCACGCCCTCGAGCTGATTCACGAAGGTCCGGGCATTGCTGCTTTCCAGATACCTGGCGGGATTATTGTTCACGTCCTCCGCCTTGAAGAACCATTCGTCCCATTTGGCGGCGATGATGCCCCAGTCCACCGTCAGTTTTGTCGGTTCGTCCAGGCCTTCGAACTGATAATCGGTATAGGCGGGATCATAGCCGACTTCGAGGATGGATGATACATAGCGGGGGCCGCCCCGGGCTTCCTGTTCAAGATAGTGACGGAACGTTTCCAGCGCGATCGCGGCGCCCATGGAGTGGCCGGACACGCCGATCTTGTCCGTATCGATGAAATCCATGGATGCCACTGCGTAATCGATGACCGCTACCATGTTGCCGAAGTTGTACTTTGCCTTGATGCTGGAGGAACCATGCCTGTAGGCATCCGTGGAGATCACGACGAAGCCGCGGCGCGACAGTTCCACCATGTTCTGGTCCTGCATCTGGAAATTGTTGAAGCTGCCGTGGCTCACCACGATAAGAGGGAGCTTGTTGTCCGGGGAGGCTTTGCGCGGGATGTAGATCTGGCCGAATACCACCACGCCTTCCTGTGTGACGAAGCGGATGTTTTCGACCCGTACCTGCCCGCACGAGGTCTGGAAGTAGTTGGAGAAGACCATGCTGAGCACCAGAAGTACGATGGATACACAGAATACGATCTTTGTTGACTTCTTCATTCTCTTCACCCCTTCTCGTATATATGATTGTTCACTCCGCACGCGGAGTTGAGCACGCTTTGGTGTCCGTCGGGCCGATATCATCACGTCGAAACGATTTTTACAGAATCGTTAACTCAATTATAGACGACTGACAATTAACTGTCAATATCGTTCCGGCGCAAACGAAAAACTTCCATACGGATCAAAAACGTTTATTCGCGTTCACTTTTTCAGCTCTGCGAATAATACGTCTGCATGTAAAAAGCGTTTGCATCGATATGCATTGGATGTGTCATCGATCGTATTCGCACCCGCTGCATATCCGTGTACAGTGTTCGATCTCCGGCGATCCCCCGCTTCGATCGTCAGTTCAAAAAAAGTCAAAGGATCGGGATCGATCTTTTCGTCGTCCAGGGGCAGCGGACAGCTTTGACATCGCTGCGCCGTCTGATAAGTTCATTCATCCTTCAGAACATGTGATCCGTTCAGTTTTTCAAGCGCTTCGATCGCGATGCCAAGCCCCTGATCAGCGGCGAGCCGGTAGTATTCTGCCGCTGTTTCGCAGGACTGCTCGACACCGCCCCCGTTTCGTATAGCCAGCCCAAGCTGTACTGCGCGTATATATTTCCCTGATCGGCGGCCGAGCGATAGTATTCGGCGGCTTTTTCATAGGACTGTTCCACGCCGTTCCCTTGGTGATACTGCTGAGCTTTTTGATACCGTTTTTCCGCGGTCTCAGACGCGGGCTGATCGGTGACCGACGGGGCAGTGGTCGGAGTCGGGCGGGACAGCGCTCCGGTGGACCACAGGATCGCAGCCAACTCGAGGACGCCCGCGGCTGACAGGAGCCATATTTTTTTCCGGATCCCGGGCGCGCTTTGGTTCCGGGCGCCTTCGGCGACGCGCTGCGCGCCTGAGCCGTGCGCGGCGGTAAGATACGGGGGGCGGCATCATCCTTCAGAACGGCCTCTATCATGACGGCCAATTCGTCTATCCTTTCTTCCAGAGGCGGGTCGATGGCATCGAGCCAATGGACCGTGGACAGATAATACTTCATGCTGCCCTTCGGCGGTGTCTGCGTCAGTTTGAACGGCACCAGCGG
>CADCQZ010000030.1 GCA_902803675.1 uncultured Eubacteriales bacterium | reverse complement strand
GGGCACGCCCGTGATGATCTGCGCCACGGCCTGGGACGACGGGCGCGGCGGGGACACGGACGGCAAACGCGCCGAGCTGCCCCCGGAGCTTTTGAGGGACCTGAACGTCCAGGGCCTGATATCATGGCTTCGGGATCAGCTGGAAGGCCCGGCCGGGGATGTGGACTGGACCGCGGTCGCCGGCGCGCCGGGCCTTGCGGGATGGATCGCGGGCGTGCGTCACGCTCAGTCGCTGGATCTGCCCCCGTGCCTGTACCCGGTGAAAAATCCCTTCGAAAAGGAACTGGAGCACGTGGGGCCGGACGGCCTGCGTGAACTTTCAACAGTTCGCCTGTGGGTGGGCAAAAAGAACGATACGGACATGACGCGGGCCCTCACGGCCCTGCTCACATGGCAGGAAGAGCACCGGCCCAAAGCCTGGACCCGGGAGGCCTGGCTGCTGATCCGGTCGAACAGGCCGGCGGACGGCGCGGTCTCTTCCGATCTGGCGGCCCGGTGCGCTTCCGCGGGCGTCAAACTGGCCGCCCGCCGGGGGGATGAGCTGCACGAGTTCCTGTCGGGGACGGACTGGCGGCTCTATACCGCGGAGTATCCCGGCCAGGCGGACGACGCGGCCACCTATGGGGAGTGGGACCTGGTCCCGGCATCAAAGCCCCCGCGGCCCCGGGACGTCCCGGATGAGGAGAACGGGATGCCTCCCGCCCCGGCGGAGGGGCCCGGGACGGTCGAAGAGGAAGACCGGGGCACCCTGGACGACGTCACCTTTATCCGCGCCATGCGCTCTTCCATGAGCGGCCCGTGGCATCAGTATGATGTCCTCTTCGCCGCCAGGCCCTACGGCTGGGCGGCGGCTGTGGACTGGGCCGCCTACATGGCCTCGGCGGATATATCCCACATCGGCACCGTCACCGCCGGGGACCTGGGGGGCTCTTCCCGGGAGATGATCGACGCCTACAGGGACAGCGGCGAGGACCTCAAAAAGATGAAGGAGCTGGAGTTTGAGCAGGGGTACCTTTCCATCGGCGGCTCCAGCAGGGTGCTTTCGGATCTTGTCAAGATCGTGTGGATCAACCAGACGGCCACGATGCGCCTGTTCACCATGCGGGACCAGGATAAACACATCCGGGCCTATGTGGAGACCGCCGTGCGCCGCACCTTCGGCACTCCGGACGAGATGAAGGTGGGCCGGCCCATCTCGGAAAAGAAGGGCTGATCCCGGAAGATAAGTGCTATGATCACAGAACAGCGCGGCAGTCATGCCGGCTTCGGAAAGGGGACATATCTATGGCGGTCTATCATCCCGTGAGATTTCTGCACGGCGGGGACTACAATCCGGATCAGTGGCTGGAATACCCCGAGGTGCTCCGCAGGGACATCGAGCTGATGAAGGAGGCCCATGTCAACGCCGTCTCCGTGGGCATTTTTTCCTGGGCGTTCCTGGAACCGGAGGAGGGCCGGTACGAGTTCGGATGGCTGGATGAGATCATCGACCGCCTGACGGATAACGGCATCGGCATCATCCTGGCCACGCCCTCGGCGGCGCGGCCCGCCTGGCTGGCGCAGAAATACCCGGAGGTGCTGCGCTGCGGCGCGGACTTTGAGCGCCGGCACTTCGGCGAGCGGCACAACCACTGCCTCACATCCCCCGTCTACCGGGAAAAGGTGCGCCTGATGGACAGCGCCCTGGCGCGGCACTACGCCGGGCACAGGGGCATCCTTTTATGGCACCTGGGCAACGAGTTCGGCGGGCACTGCTTCTGCCCCCTGTGCGCCGAGGCTTTCCGTAACTGGCTCAAAGAAAAATACGGCACCCTGGAGGAGCTCAACCGCCGGTGGTGGACGTCCTTCTGGTCCCAGCGCTACACCGACTGGTCCCAGATCGAGCCGCCCTCTCCCCGGGGCGAGATCTCCAACCCCTCCATGAAGCTGGACTGGCGCCGGTTCGAGACCCGGCAGTGCGCCTCCTTCATCGCCATGGAGCGGGAGGCGGTGCACGCGTACATGCCCGATGTACCGGCTACGGCGAACCTGATGGAGCATTTCAGGGATTACGACTATTTCGCCATCGCCCGGGAACTGGATATCGTGTCCTGGGACGCCTATCCCGCCTGGCGCGGGGGAGACGAGACGGCCCTGGCGGCGGAGTTCGCGATGCAGCACGACCTGATGCGCTCCCTGAAAAAGCAGCCCTTCCTGCTGATGGAGAGCACCCCCTCCCTGGTGAACTGGAAGCCCCACAACAAGCTCAAGCGCCCGGGCATGCATCTGCTCTCCTCCCTGCAGGCGGTATCGCACGGCAGCCAGAGCGTGCTCATGTTCCAGTGGCGCAAGGGCCGGGGCGGGGCCGAGGCCTTCCACGGCGCGGTGGTGAGCCACGACGGCCGGAGCGACACCCGGGTGTTCAATGACGTCAAGCACGTGGGGCAGGTGCTCGAGGGGCTCGCTCCCGTGCTTGAGAAAAACGTTCACGCCAAAGCGGCCATCCTGTTCGACTACGAGAACTGGTGGGCGTTGAACGAGGTCCAGGCCGCCCATCCCGGGGATATGCGCTACGATGAGGTGGTGGGCCGGTTCCACCGCTGCCTGTGGGAGCGGGGGATCAGTGTGGACTTCATCAACATGGACGTGAAGGAGATCCCGGATGATTACCGCCTGGTGATCGTACCGGAGGCCTTCATGTTCCGCGGCGGCATCGGGGATGCCCTGAAGGCTTTCACGGCCCGGGGCGGCACGCTGCTCGTGACCTGCTTTTCCGGCGTCGTGGACGGGGACGACCTGGCCTTCATGGGCGACGCGCCCCATGGACTGACGGACGTGCTGGGCCTCAGGGCGGAGGAGGTGGACGCGCTCTATCCCTCCGAGAGCACTTCGGTCCACTTTTCGGACGGCACGGAATGCGCGGCGGTCGAGATCTTGGAGATCCCCCGGGACGTGACGGCCGAGACCCTCGCCGTGTACGGGGAGGACATGGTCGTTGGGATGCCCTGCGTTACCCGGAACCGTTTTGGTGCCGGCACCGCCTGGTACCTGGCCGCGCGCCTGGATCAAAAGGGCCTCAGAAAGGTGTTCGACCTGATCCTTCATGAGACGCCCCTGCCCCGGGCCGTCGATACGGCCCTGCCGGAGGGGGTCGCGGCCGCGGCCCGGGAGGATATCGTGTTTTTGCAGAATTATTCCGGGAAGATCCGGTTCCTTTCCCTGCCCGGCAGGTACGTGGATCTGGTGACCGGATCTGACGAGTCGGGGGAGATCGCTCTCCCGGTCAACGGCGTCATGGTCCTGAAGCCGGCGGGGGAGGAAGGCTGAAAAAATGGCGTCGACGGATAAAGGCATCATCCGGGATCTCACGAAGGGCAGCGTGCCCAAAACGCTGCTCACTTTCGCCACGCCCCTGTTCCTGTCGGGCCTTTTACAGATGGTCTACAACATGGTGGACATGGTGGTGGTGGGCCGCTTCGTGGGCACCCGGGGCCTGTCCGCCGTGTCCATCGGCGGGGAGATCCTGCAGCTGATCACCTTCGTGGCCATCGGGCTGTCCAACGCGGGGCAGATCCTGATCTCCCGCTATGTGGGGGAGAAGCGCAGCGACCTCATCGGTGAGATGGTGGGCACGCTGTTCACCCTGCTGATGGGCCTGGCCTTCGCCATCATGATCGTGTTCCTGTTCACCTACCGGCACATCATGGCCTGGCTCAACACCCCGGAGGAGATCTGGGAGTTCACCCGGCAGTACGCGGTCACCTGCGTGTGGGGCATCCCCTTCATATACGGGTACAACCTGGTGTCGGCCATCCTGCGGGGCATGGGGGATTCGAAGCATCCCTTCATCTTCATCGCCATCGCGTCGGTGATCAACATCGTGCTGGACGTGCTGCTGGTGTGGCCCCTGGGCATGGGCCCCCTGGGCGCCGCCCTGGCCACGGTGATCGGCCAGGCGGTGAGCTTCCTGTTCGCCTTAAGGCTCCTGTACCGCAGCCGGGAGCAGATCCATTTCGATTTCAGGCCGGAGCATTTCCGCATCACGCCCCGGGTGTTCCGCCCGCTGACGGCCCTGGGCATCCCGATGGTGATCCAGTCCGCGGCGGTCACCTTTTCCATGCTGTTCGTCAATTCCTACGTGAACAGCTACGGCACCACGGCGGTGGCCGTGACGGGCGTGGCCCGCAAGCTGGAGAGCATGATCGGCGTGATCTCCCAGGCCATCTCCTCCGCCGGCGGCGCCATGGTGGCCCAGGCCCTGGGCCGGGGAAAGATCGCCCGCGTGCCGAAGGTGGTCTATCACGCTTTGTGGATCGTGGGCCTGCCCGCGTCTGTCTTCGCCCTTGTCACCTGGCGGCACCCGGAATGGCTCTTCGGCCTGTTCTCCTCCGATCCCGCGGTGCTCCTGATGGCGGTCACCTATGTGCCCGTGGCCATGGTGCAGTACCTGGGGGCCACGGTGCGTCCGGCGGGTTTCGCCCTGATCAACGGCTCCGGCAACTCGAAACTGAACCTCACGGTGGCTCTCCTGGACGGCATCGTGTGCCGCATCGGCCTGGCGCTGCTGCTGGGGGTCACCCTTCAAATGGGCATCCTGGGCTTCTGGTACGGCAACGCCCTGGCGGGTCTCGTGCCCTTTATGATCGGCGGCACCTATCTGATCAGCGGCGCCTGGAAAAAGCGCGCCTCCGGTCCGGCGCCGGAAGAGATCTGATCGCGCTGACGTACTTAAAGGAGGGGAGCGGATGGATACCGCGGTGCTTTTTCCCGGCATGGGCTACACCTGCGACAAACCGCTGATGTACTACGCGGGCAAGACGGCGGCCCGGATGGGATACGAGGTGATCCGGGTCTCTTTCGCGGGCCTCAGGAAGGAGGCGAAAGGGGACGCGGAGGCTATGCGCGCCGCCGCGGACGCCGCTTTTTTGCAGGCGGAGGAGCAGCTCCGGCATATCGACTGGGCCTCCGGAGACAGGATCGTGTTCATCGGCAAAAGCATCGGTACGGCTGCCGCCAGGCGGTACGAGTCCGCCCACGGCCTGACCGTCAGGAGCGTTATGTTCACCCCCGTCGAGGCCACGTTCGATCATGCGGGCGGGGATGCCCTGGCCTTCCACGGCACAGCCGATCCCTGGGCCGGCACGCGTTCGGTCACGGCCCTGTGCGCGCGTGAGGGCATTCGCCTGATCACCGTCCCGGACGCGAACCATTCCCTGGAGACGGGGGAAGTGGACACGGATCTTGAGATCCTGACGCGGGCCATCCGGGAGACCGAAAAGTTTCTCGCGGCCGGGCGTTGACGCGGCAGAAAAAAACGCCTCATTTCCCAACAAATGGTTTATTTGGACCCTGCCGCCGCCGGTGGATCTGACCTCATCCCCCGCCTTAAACGGCGGGACCTTCCCCAGGGGGGAAGGCTCCACGGAATTCAAACCTGCCGCCGATGGCCGCAGATGATCGGTCCCCAGCGAATGGCCGCTCTCTCGTCAGCCTTCCCCCCTGGGGAAGGTGGCCGCGACAGAGCGGCCGGATGAGGTCACCCCGTTATTCCTTCAAATCATTCCAAATTCCGCAAGGGTGTTGTACCGCAGCACGCGAACGCCGTATTTCCTACCGCCGCGGCGGGGGGCTCACGGGGGGAAAAGCAGTACCAGCCCGTGCTCGGCTGTCAGGCCGCGTTTACGCCGCGGGCCCGAACTGGCTGTTGTACATGTCGGCGTAGACGCCGTGCAGGGCCATCAGGGTCTCGTGATCGCCCTGTTCCGCGATGTCCCCGTCCCGGAGCACCAGGATCATGTCGGCGTTGCGGATGGTGGAGAGCCGGTGAGCGATGACGAAGCTGGTGCGCTCCTTCATCAGGGCGTCCATGGCTCTCTGGGTCATCAGCTCCGTGCGGGTGTCCACCGAGGAGGTGGCCTCGTCCAGGATCAGCATGGGGCTGTTCTGGATCATGGCCCGGGCGATGGTCATCAGCTGTTTCTGCCCGGCGGAGATCGCGGTGTTGTCATTGAGCACCGTGTCATAGCCCTGCGGCAGCGCCTTGATGAAGGAATGGATGCCGCAGGCTTTGGCGGCGGCCTTCATGGCCTCGTCCGTCACATTCGGGGTGTTGTATATGAGGTTCTCCCTGACCGTCCCCTCGAACAGCCAGGTGTCCTGCAGCACCATGGAGAACATGTCGTGCACGTCTTTGCGCTTCATGTCCCGGATGCTTTTCCCGTCGATCAGGATGTCGCCGCCGGTGGTCTCGTAAAAGCGCATCAGCAGGTTCACCAGCGTGGTCTTCCCGGCGCCGGTGGGGCCCACGATGGCGATCTTCTGCCCGGGCTCAAAGTGGGCGGAAAAGTCATGGATGATGATGTCGTCGGGCTTGTCCGGATAGGCGAAACGCACGTTTTTGAACTCCACCTCGCCCCGAACACTGCCCTCACGGGGCTTTTTGCCGCTCTCGTCCTCCATCTCTTCCTCGCCCAGGAACTCGAACACCCTTTCCGCCGCGGCGGCGGCGCTCTGGATATTGGTCATGGCCTGGCCGATCTGCTGCACCGGGCTCTGGAACTGGCGCACATAGATCATGAAGGCCGTGATCACGCCGAAGGTGATGGCGCCGTTCATGGCCAGGGCGGCGCCCACCACGCACACGGCCACGTAGCCGAAATTGCCGATGACTCCCATCAGGGGCTGCATCAGCCCGCCCAGGAACTGGGACTTGAAATTGCTGTCCTTCACTGCGGCGTTCAGGCGGTCGAACTCCGCCTTCACCTTCCCGTCCGCGTTCGTCACCCGGATCACGTCGTGCCCGGTGTACATCTCCTCGATATAGCCGTTCAGGTCGCCCAGATTGCGCTGCCGGGCCACGAAGTACTTCTGGCTCCTGCCCACGATCACCATCATCAGGCCCATGGCCATCAGGGTGGAGATCACCGAGGTGCCCGCCATGATCCAGTTGGTGGCCACCATCATGATGAGGCATCCCACGAACTGCGCCGCGGAGGACACCACCGTGGCCAGGGAGTTGGACAGGCTCATGGCGATGGTGTCCACGTCGTTGGTCACGCGGGAGAGCACGTCGCCGTGCTCATGGAAATTGAAATAGCTCAGCTTCAGCCGGTCGATCTTTTCGGAGATGTCCCCGCGCATCCGTTTGGCCAGGCGCTGGTTGAAGCCCGCCATCAGGTAGTGCTGCAGGTAAGTCATCAGGGCGCTGCAGCCGTAGAGCGCGGCCAGTATGAGGGCCCTTTTCGTGACGGCGGCCATGTCGATGCCCGTCATGAGCCCGCCGGCGATCAGGTCCGTGATCTTCGAGATCTGCCGGGGCCCGATGATGGTCAGCACGGCGCCGCCGGCCGCGAGGAAAAGCGCGATCAGGATCACTTTGCGGTCCTCACGGCAGTACTTTATCATGTCCGCCACGGCTTTTTTCATGTTATGGGGCTTTTCGGGCATCCGTCCCGGCCCTCTTCTCCTGCCATGCTGCATGTCATCCCACCTCCAGTTCCGTCTGTGTCAGCTGCGACAGGGCGATCTCCTTATACACATCGCAGGTCCTGAGCAGCTCCTCGTGGGTGCCGATGCCCACGGCCCGGCCCTCGTCGAGCACCACGATCCTGTCGGCGTTCTTCACCGTGCCGATACGCTGGGCCACGATCAGGCAGGTGGTGCCCTCAAGGTCCTCGCGCAGCCTCTTCCTTAAGGCCGCGTCGGTGCTCATGTCCAGGGCGGAGAAGGAATCGTCGAAGATCAGGATCTCCGGCTTCCGGGCGACGGCCCGGGCGATGGACAGGCGCTGCTTCTGCCCGCCGGACAGGTTCGCACCCGCCTGGGCGATGCGGGAGAGCCCCTTGTCCGGCATATCCTCCACGAACCCCCGGGCCTGGGCGATATCCAGGGCCCGCTCCCAGTCCTCTTTCGTCACGGGCCGGCCCGCGTCCCCGAAGGTCAGGTTCTCCTCCACGGTGCCGGAGAACAGTACGGCCTTCTGGGCGATGAAGCCGATCCTCTCATACAGCTCCGGGAAGGTGTAGTCTTTGATATCCGCGCCGTCCAGTGTGATGCGGCCCTCTGTCGCGTCGAAGATCCGGGCGGCCAGGGACACCAGGGTGGATTTGCCGCTGCCGGTGGCTCCGATGAAGGCCACCGTCTCCCCGGGGCGCGCCTCAAAGGAGATGTCCTTCAGGCAGTCCTCCGACGCGTCCGCGTACTTAAAGCTCACATGGTCGAATTTGATGCTGCCCTTCTCCTTGGGCGCGGCGCCGCTCCCCGGCACGATCTCCGGTTCCGCGTCGAGCACCTCGTTGATGCGCCCGGCGGACACCTGGGCCCGGGGCAGCATCATGAAGATCATCACCATCATCATGAAGGACATCACCACGTAGATCGCGTAGGAGGAGAACACCACCACCTCGCTGAACATGTCCACGCGCTTTAAGATGGCGGCGGGGCCGGTGAGGGCGATGCCCTCCACCAGGGACGCCCCCAGCCAGTAGATGCCCAGGCTCAGCGCGCTCATCACCATGCTGATGAAGGGCATCAGGATCGCGAGCTTCCTGGCGGTGTACAACTGGGTGCCCATCAGCGCCTCGCTGGCTTTCTCGAATTTCTCCTCCTGATAGCTCTCGGCGTTGAAGGCCCGCACGATGCGCAGGCCGTTCAGCCCCTCCCGGGTGACCCGGTTCACGTCATCGATCTGCTTCTGGATGACGCGGAACCGGGGCAGCACCAGCTTCATCAGGATCAGGATCACGCCCATGATCAGGATGACCGCGCCCGCCGTGAGCATCGAGAGCTCCCGGCTTTTCCCCACGATCTTGAGCACGGCCCACACGGCCATGATGGGGGCCCGGATCATCACCTGCAGGCCCATGGCCACCAGCATCTGGACCTGGGTGATGTCGTTGGTGGTCCGGGTGATCAGGCTGGCGGTGGAAAACTGACGCACCTCCCGCGCCCCTAAGCCCGTCACGTGGTGGAACACCTTTTCCCGCACGGTGAAGCTGAAATTGGAGGCCAGCCGGGCCGCCAGGTAGCCCACCATCACCGCCAGGGCCGCGCTGCCCAGGGCGCACAAAAGCATCTTGAGGCCCGCGGACCACACCGCGTCCATCGGGCTCCCGGGGGTCACGATCAGCCGGGTGATGTCGCTCATGTAGTCCGGCATCGTCAGGTCGAACCACACCTGCCCCGCCACCAGGATGAGGCACGCAAAGGCATAGAGCGCCTCGCGTTTTTTCATGAACCGGAATATCCTGATCACGGCTGGTCCTCCTTCCCGCGGGCCTCGTTGGCTATCTGAGCGCTGACAGCGACGGTCTTTTCCACCAGCCGCAGCAGTTCCTCCGTGTCCTCCCGCCCCAGGCGGCGCAGCATCTCCCCGGTGAGGGAGAGCACCTCTTCCTGCTTCGCGGCCACCAGGGCCCTGCCCGTCTGAGAGATGGACACCATCACGCGCCGCCGGTCCTTTGGGCTCATGGTCCGCTGCACATACCCTTTCTTTTCCAGGCTGTTGAGCAGATTGGTCACCCCGCCGGCCCCGATGCCGATCATGCGGCTCAGGTCTCCCGCCGTGATCCCCTCCGCCTGCCGGGAGAGGCAGTTGAGCAGCCCCATCTCGCCGAAGGACAGCTCCCGGGCGTTCTTGTTGAAGGGGCTTTTCCGGATCCCCGCCATGGTGCCCAGCAGCTTTTCGGCCGCCTGCCTGTAATAAGCTTCATCCATTAAAAATCTCACCACCTGAAATATTCATAACGTGAAACATAATAGACCGCCGCGGCGCTTTTGTCAATGCCGCGGCGGATCTTATTTGTTTTTATGCCCGGTCTTCTTCGTTACTTTTTCCGTATCAGGTCGCTCAGGCGCTTGCCGTAAAAGAAGTCGTGGGTCATTTTGCTGTACTCCGCCCAGAGGGGGAGGGTCTCGCACCCGTCGGCCCGGGGGCAGGGCGGCGCGCCGTCCGCCAGGCAGGCCACCGTGTTGAGGGGGCCCTCCATCAGCTCGATGATCTCGCCCACGGTGTACTCCTCCGGCCTGCGGCACAGCCGGTAGCCCCCGCCCTTGCCGCTGGCGCCCACGATGAGGCCGCCGGATACCATGTCCTTCACGATGATCTCCAGGTACTTCTTGGAGATGTCCTGCCTCAGGGCGATGTCCTTGAGGGGAACGGGGCTGCCTGAACAGTTCTCGGCCAGGTCGATCATGACGCGGATCGCGTACCGTCCACGGGTGGAGATCATCCGGAGGCCTCCTTTCCAAGTCTTTTGCCTATTATACCGCAGGGTGAATAGGTAAATCAAGAGCCTGAAGGCCCGGAACGAAAATATTTACCTATTGACTTAGTAGGTGAATAGTATTAGAATACCCCCGTACCCACACGAAAGGAGTTTTTTCACCATGATCTATGCCGACAATGCCGCCACCACCCGCATGAGCGACGCCGCCGTGAAAGCGATGACGGACGTGATGCGGGACACGTGGGGCAACCCGTCCAGCCTGTATTCTTTCGGCCAGCGGGCGAAGGAGGTGCTGGAGGAGGCGCGCGCGACAGTGGCTCAGGTCATCGGCGCCGAGCCCCGGGAGATCATCTTCACCTCCGGCGGCAGCGAGGCGGACAATCAGGCCATCCTGTCCGCGGCGCGCCTGGGCCTCAAAAACGGCAAAAAACATATCATTTCCACGGCCTTCGAGCATCACGCCGTGCTCCACACCCTGAAGAAGCTGGAAGCCGAGGGCTTTGAGGTGACGCTGCTGGACGTGCACGCAAACGGCATCGTCACCCCGGAAGAGGTGGACGCCGCCATCCGGGAGGACACGTGCCTCGTCACGGTCATGTACGCCAACAACGAGATCGGCACCATCCAGCCCATCCGCGCCATCGGCGAGGTATGCCGGAAGCGGAAGGTGCTCTTCCACACGGACGCGGTCCTGGCCATCGGCCATATCCCCGTCAATGTGAAGGACGACAACATCGACATGCTCTCCGCTTCGGCGCACAAGTTCCACGGGCCCAAGGGCGTGGGTTTCCTGTATGTCAAAAAGGGCGTCAGGATCTTTAACCTCATCG
Organism: uncultured Eubacteriales bacterium; assembly: GCA_902803675.1. The sequence goes on along the minus strand of CADCQZ010000030.1, from coordinate 1,981 downwards.
AGGGCGGCGCTCAGGAAAAGGGCAAACGCGCCGGTACGGAGAATGTGGCGGGGATCGCCGCCATGGCGGCGGCCCTTAAGGAGTCCGCGGATCACATGGGGGAGAACGCCGCGCGCGTGACCGCGATGCGGGATGAACTCATCGCGGGGCTTGAGAAGATCCCCCACTCGGCCCTGAACGGGGACCGGGAAAAGCGCCTCCCGGGCAACGTGAGCTTCTGTTTCGAGGGCATCGAGGGCGAGTCCCTCCTGCTGTACCTGGACGACGAGGGCATCCAGGCCTCTTCCGGCAGCGCCTGCACCTCCGGTTCCCTGGACCCGAGCCATGTGCTCCTGGCCATCGGCCGGGTGCATGACGTGGCCCACGGGTCCCTGAGGCTGAGCATCGGGGACGACACCGCCCCGGAGGATATCGGCGTCATCATCGGCGCGGTCACCCGGGTGGTGGAAAAGCTGCGCGGCTTCTCGCCCGTCTGGCGGGATCTGTGCAGCGGCAAAACGGCATTCATTCTGTAAGGAGGATCTCACAATGGCATTATACAGCGACAAGGTGATGGACCATTTCCGCAATCCCCGCAACGTGGGCGTGATCGAGGACGCGGACGGTGTCGGCGAGGTGGGCAACGCCAAGTGCGGCGACATCATGAAGATGTACCTGAAGATCGACGACGATATCATCACGGACGTGAAATTCGAGACCTTCGGCTGCGGCAGCGCCATCGCCTCCAGCTCCATGGCCACGGAGCTGATCAAGGGCAAGCCCGTGTCCGACGCCATGCAGCTGACCAACAAGGCGGTGGCCGAGGCCCTGGACGGCCTGCCGGACTATAAGATGCACTGCTCGGTGCTGGCGGAGGAGGCCATCCGCTCCGCCCTGGAGGACTATTACAAAAAATCGGGCAAAGAGCCCGAACAAAAATAACGGGGAGGTAACTATGTCCAGGATCTATAAAGGCACCCTGGGGCTCATCGGCAACACGCCCCTGGTGGAAACAGTCAATCTCGAGAAAGCCCTCGGCCTCAAGGCCACGCTCCTTGTGAAGCTGGAATACTTCAATCCCGCCGGCAGCGTGAAGGACCGCGTAGCCAGGGCGATGATCGAGGACGCGGAGGAAAAGGGCCTGCTCAAACCGGGCTCCGTCATCATCGAGCCCACCAGCGGCAACACCGGCATAGGCCTCGCGGCCATCGCGGCGGCCAAGGGCTACCGCATCATCCTCACCATGCCGGACACCATGAGCATGGAGCGCCGCAACATCCTCAAGGCCTACGGCGCGGAACTGGTGCTCACCGAGGGCGCCAAAGGCATGAAGGGCGCCATCGAGAAGGCGGAGGAGCTGGCGAAGGAGATCCCCGGCGGCTTCATCCCGGGCCAGTTCGTGAACCCCGCGAACCCCGCGGCCCACAAAGCGACTACCGGCCCGGAGATCTGGGCGGATACGGACGGGAAAGTGGACATCTTCGTGGCGGGCGTGGGCACCGGCGGTACGGTGACCGGCGTGGGTCAGTACCTGAAGGAGCAGAACCCCGCCGTGAAGATCGTGGCCGTGGAGCCGGCGTCTTCCCCGGTGCTGTCCGAGGGCCACGGCGGCCCCCACAAGATCCAGGGCATCGGCGCGGGCTTCGTGCCGGCGGTGCTCGATACGCTCGTCTACGACGAGATCATCCCGGTGGTCAATGAGGACGCCTTCTCTTCCGCCAAACTCCTGGCCAAAGAGGAAGGCATCTCTGTAGGCATCTCCTCCGGCGCCGCTCTGTGGGCGGCGGTGCAGCTGGCCAAACGTCCCGAAAACGAGGGAAAGACCATCGTGGCCCTCCTGCCGGACAGCGGCGACCGCTACTACTCCACGCCCCTGTTCACCGAATGATTACCATGCGTTCTGCATTGTAAGCATAAAACACCTTCCAAGAGCAACCCCCGCGGCCGACCTCCCGCGGGGGTTCGCTTATACACTAAAATCGCACCCCTCCGGGTGCGATTT
>CADCQZ010000029.1 GCA_902803675.1 uncultured Eubacteriales bacterium | reverse complement strand
GTTATCATTGTGCGTCGGGGCCCGATATGGTATAATGCCTTAAATCCGGCTTAAATCCAGACATTTTGGGGGCGTCAGTATGAAAAAATCGATCCTTGTCATGATAACGGCCGTCCTTCTGGTCAACATGGCGCTGATATTTACCGGCGCGGCGGACCAGTATATCCAGCCCCAGAACGATACCGCCTGGCGGAATGCGTACAGGAACTTCGTGATGGGCAAACAGTACGAGAGCGTGGGCATGCCCGATTATCTGAGGGACGGGTATCAGGTGACCGGCGTGCGCGGCACGTCCTATCAGCTGACCTATACGGGGAAGGATGATTCCCCCATCTGGTTCGCGCTCCACGACATGGACAGCGACCAGATACCGGAGATGATCGTGTTCAACGGCATCGACAGCGCGGGCGGCGACCGCTGCCATGTCTATACCTGCCAGAACGGCACCTTGCGGCACCTTGGCACCATGGGCTTCAAGTCCCTGAAGTTCGCCTACAGCAGCGATCAGCGGTTCCCGGGCCTGGTGCAGACGGACGGCGGCCACGGCGTGTACAGCACCTACTACTGGTTCATCATGAACGGCGTCCCGCGCTATGAGATCATCCAGAGCGTGAAGCTGACCGGGACCCCCGAACAGCACACTCAGAGCATCGTGCGCGAATCGCAGAACGATCCCCTGTACTACTGGTATGTGGGCACCACCTTCACCGAGCTGCCCCACTGGGACGCCGCGACGATCTCATCCCGGGGCTGGGACCGGTTCGTGGAGGAAGCGTACTACAGCCACGCCAGGCAGCAGGCCTATACGGCCACCCAGCCGCCCGTGGTCACCCGGGCGCCCGTGGTGACCTGGGCCCCCGCGCCGACCGCCGCGCCCACTCAGGCGCCGGAGATCTACGGCCGGGCGCTGGGGGATATCTCCACCCGCAGCGGTCCCTCCTCCTCTTACAAGGATATGGGCACCTATAATGTGAGGGGCCAGCTCCTCCGGGTGCTCTCCCGCGCCCAGGACGCCCGCGGCCTCTGGTGGGTCAAGTGCGAGATCCCCTACAGGAACGAGCTGAGGGTGCTGTGGTGCCTCTATGAGCGGTTCGAGCGGAGCTCGCTGCCGCTGGAGTCCATCCCCCTGGAGCCGTGAGGCCGGCTCTCACGATCCGTTAAACGGATCCTATCTGACGGCGAACAGCCCTCCCGCTCCGCCGGAGTGGAGGAACAGTACATCGTCCGTCTCACGGAACATGCCTTCGCGGGCCATTTTTATCAGGCCGGCGAAGGCTTTTCCTGTATATACCGGGTCCAGGAACAGCCCTTCCTCCCGGGCCATGAGGTCGATGGCCTCGTTCCCCTCGGGGGAGGGGACGGCGTAGCCCGGGCCGCACATGTCCGTGAGATGAAAGTCCTCCGCCGTGACGGTGATGTCGGCCTCAAGGAGCGCCGCCGCTTCCCGCATGAGCCGGAGCGTGATCTCATCGAAGGGCTCGGTGTCCACCATCATGCCGTGGACCGAAGTGCCCCGGAGGAACAGTTTCGCTCCCAGGGCCAGGCCCGCCATGGTGCCGCCGCTGCCCTCGGCGCAGATCAGGTGATCCACCCTCAGGCCCTGCTCCGCGATCTCCCGGGCGCAGTCCACGTATCCCAGGGTGCCCAGGGCGTTGGAGCCGCCGCAGGGGATCTTGTACCAGGGCACGCCGAGGCTTTTACCGATCCGGTCCATCTCCCGGTAGATATCCTCATAGTCGTCCGTGTCCATGAAGATGACTTCCGTGCCCATCAGCTTTTCCAGCAGCTGATTGCCCAGGCACTCGGTCACGCCCCGCTTTTTCAGGATCAGGATGGGTTTCAGGCCCACCTTGTTCGCTGCGGCCGCGGTGAGCATCGCGTGGTTGGACTGGGCGCCGCCGGTGGTGAACACCACTTCGGCGCCCCGGAGCTTCGCGTCCGCCAGAAGGAACTCCAGCTTGCGCACCTTGTTGCCCCCCAGGCCGAGGCCCGTCAGGTCGTCCCGCTTGATGTACACGTTGGTCTTGAGCTCGGCGCTGATATTGTCGAGGCGCTGGATGGGGGTGGGGAAAAGGCCGAGTTTCAAACGGGGAAGATCGTTGAGGGATCTCATATGCCGCTCCTTTCATCATGGGGCTGTTGCACAGCCCCGCGCACGAAAATCTGACGATTTCCGTGCGATGTCTTC
>CADCQZ010000028.1 GCA_902803675.1 uncultured Eubacteriales bacterium | reverse complement strand
CGCCCACGATCAGTACGTCGACGTTTTCCATCATTCTTCTCCGTTTCGTCCGTGATCCCGGGAGGACGGGTCCCGGGGCAGCATCTCGCCGAACAGCATCTGCGACCCGCGGCGGGAATAGACGATCTCTTCCGGTCTGAGGGCGCATACTTCCTCCAGCATGCGGGTCAGACGCATCTGGCAGTAGCCGCCCTGACAGCGCCCCATCATGGCCCGCGTGCGGTACTTGATCCCGGTCACCGTGTGCACGCCCAGTGGGTTGCGGATGGCGGCCAGGATCTCCGCTTTCGTGACCTTCCCGCAGCGGCAGATGATCTCCCCCCAGTCCGGATCCTTTTTGATGAGCTCTGCCTGTTCGTCTTCCGTCAGGTCGGCGAAGCGGGGCGTGCCCCGGCGGACGGGGATCCAGTCCGGATCCTCAGGGAAGGGTTCCCGATCCCTCATCATGGCGATCGCATACCGGGCGATGGCGACGGCCGCGGTGAGCCCGGGAGACTCGATGCCCACCAGGTTCAAGGCGTTGGGCGCTTTCTCGTCATCGATCTCGATCCTGAAATCCTGGATCCGTCCCTGCTCGTCCGCCCATTTGGGCAGGATGCCTGAATAGGTGCGGATATAATCGCGCTTCGTGAAATGGGGCCAGATATCCATGGCGGCCCGGTACAGGTAATCGATGTTTTTCTGCTCCACAGCGTAGCAGTGATCGTTGTCGGTGTCTTCCGCCGTGGGCCCCAGGAGCAGGTTGCCGTCCGTGGTCACGGTCACGTGGATGCCCATGTAGGTGTTGGAGGGCACCGTATAGATGGGCATGGGCACCTGGGCTCCCAGCCTTCGGTCCAGGATGATGTAATCATCCTTGGAGTAGATGATGCGGTATCCGGTCAGCCCCAGCATGTCGGATATCTTTCCGCAGGCCAGGCCGGCGGAATTGACCACCCATCGGGCGGCGAACTCATCCCCGCCGGCTTCGATCCGGTAAAGCCCGTCACAGCGGCGGATATGCGTGACCTCATGCTCAAAAAAGAACTCTGTCCCGTTGGACGCGGCGTTTTCCGCCAGGGCGATGGTCATCATGAAGGGGTCCAGGATGCCGCTGGTCTTCGACAGCAGGGCAAAGTTCCCCACCACACCGGGGATCAGCCGGTGAAGCTCCTCGCCCGGGATCATCTCAAGGCCCGTGACGCCGATCTTCTCTCCCTGCGCCAGCACCTCCTGAAGCCGGTCGTAGTCCGCTTCGGTCTTTCCCACCAGCACTTTGCCGCAGCGCTTGAAGGGAAAGTCCAGTTCCGCGGACACCTGATCCATCAGGCGGTTCCCCTCCAGGCAGAGCCTGGCCTTCAGGGTGCCCGGATCATAGGCGAATCCCCCGTGGCATACGCCGGTATTCCGCCCGCTCGTCTCATATCCCACGTCCGGGTTTTTCTCCAGGACGGCTGTTTTCAGCCGGTATTTTGACAGCTCCCGGGCGATGGCGCAGCCCACGACGCCGCCGCCGATGATCATCACATCATAGGGTCCGTTCACGGTCCGCCTCCTCAGCATGGCCTGTTCTGTGTTTTCTTTCACCCTTATCATAACAAATCGGGCGGCGGGATACAAGCTTTTTCGGGGGCTGGAATGATCTTCCACAGCCAATTTATCCCAGACGCCTCATTGATATCCACTGTCGATTCGGGTATAATAGGATCATCAGACAGTCATAAAAGGAGACGGGATCATGAAAGGTGAGAAGATCAGGCAGTGGAACGAGGAATCGCTGGATCACCGCAACGCGCTGCTCTACGCCATGGGGCGGTCGGAAGATGAGGTGAAGCGTCCGGTGATCGGGTTGATCAATTCCTGGAACGAGATGAACCCGGGACATTATCCCTTTGACAAAAGCGTGATCCAGGAAATGAAGGAGGAGATCGAAGCGGCGGGAGGCCTGGCAGTGGAGCTGCCCACCACCGGTATCTGCGACGGTATGTGTTCCAACACGCCCGGGGACCGGTATACCCTGCCCGCCCGGGATCTGGTATCCTCCGAGGTAGAGATGCTCGCCGAGCTCAACGGCCTGGAGGGCATGGTGATGATGGCCACCTGCGACAAGGTGGTGCCGGGCATGATCATGGGCGCTCTGCGCGTGAATATCCCCACCGTGATGATGACGGGCGGCTATATGGCTGCCGGTCACTACAAGGGCAGGATGCTGACCCTGACACACACCAAACAGGCTTATGCAGCCTATGTGGCGGGGGACATCCCAAGGGAGGACTACAAGGGAGTGGTACGCAGTGCCTGCCCCACGCCCGGCGCCTGCCCCTTCATGGGCACCGCCAACACCATGTGCGCCATGGCCGAGATCCTGGGCTTTTCTCCCCACGGCGCGGCCAGCTGCAGGAGCCAGACGCCCCGGTGGCGTTCCCTGGCCCGTCAGGCGGCGCGGCAGGTGATGACCGCCTGGGAGCAGGGCATCCGGCCCCGGGATATCATCACCGAAGCCAGTTTTGAAAATGTCGTGCGTTATATGATGGCCACAGGAGGGAGCACCAATTCGGTGCTGCACATCCCGGCGATCGCCCGGCAGATGGGCTGCGACATCACGCCCGAGACCTTTGACAGGATCAGCAGGGAAGTGCCGCTGATCAGTACCATTTATCCGAACCATCCCACTTACACGATGGAGGAATTCGAAGCGGCCGGCGGCCTGGGAGCGGTCGTCAGGGAGCTGGCTCAGGCCGGTCTGATCGATACGGCCGCCAAAGGCATGTTCGGCACCATCGGTGAAAAGGCCGCTCAGGCCGTGAATCTCGATCCGCGGGTGATCCATCCCGTGTCCGATCCCATCCATCCCCAGGGCGGGCTGGCCGTGCTGCACGGCAACATCGGTACGGACAGCGCGATCGTCAAATTCAGTGCCGTCGAGAAAGAAGCGTGGACCTTTACCGGGCCCGCCAGATGCTATGACAGCCAGGATGACGCCTGGCGGGCCATCCTGAAGGACGAGATCAGGGCGGGGGATGTGGTGGTCATCCGCTACGAGGGCCCCAAGGGCAGCCCCGGTATGCCCCATATGGAGACCTTCATGGCCGCCGTGCTGGGCAAGGGCCTGGGCACGAAGATCGCTCTGGTATCGGACGGCCGGTTCAGCGGCGCGACGGGCGGCCTGGCCATCGGTCACGTGAGCCCGGAGGCTGAGGAGGGCGGCAATATCGCCCTGATACGGGACGGGGATATCATCACGGTGGACATCGAGGGCCGCGCGCTGAACGTTTCCGTGTCCGAAGAGGAGTTTGCCCGGCGCAGGGCAGCCTGGAAGCCCATGAGAAAACCCGCCTCGGGCTGGCTGAAGCTCTACCGGGACAACTGCACCTCCGCCCATCGCGGCGCGACCGTATACTGGGAAACTTCGGATCAGGCCTGAACTCTCCGGTCCTGGCTCGAAAGCATTCGAAAAAGCAGGTGATGAAGATGAGGATCGAACCCGTTCATAACCGCGTGGGGCAGATCTATGAGCCCTTCAAGGTCCGCTTCCTTGAGCGCACGATCACGGAACTGAAAGAGGATGAGGTGCTTCTGCGCGTCCGGGCGAGCGCCATCTGCGGCAGCGATCTGCACATCGCCCGGGGAAAGCACCCCTCGGCGCCTCTTCCCTGCACCATCGGGCACGAATTCTCCGGTGAAGTGCTCAAAACGGGGGAGGGCGTCACCAATGTACGCTCCGGCGACCGGGTCACCGTGGAGCCCTGCATCGTCTGCGGCACATGCGAGGCCTGCCGGCACGGGGATTACGGATACTGCGAGCACATCACCTATACTTACCGGAACGGCGACGGCGCCATGGCCGACCATATCGTGGTCAAAGCGCCCTATGTGTACCGGCTCCCGGAATACATGACCTATGAAACGGGCGCGCTGACGGAACCGCTCAGTGTGGCCGTGCACGCCGTTCGGAAGGCGGAGGTGCGCCTGGGCGATACGACGCTGATCATCGGCGCCGGCGCTATCGGCATGCTGATCGCCGCCGTGTGCCGTCTGAGCGGGGCTCAGAGGATCATCATCGCGGATCTGAATGACCGTCGGCTGGAAACGGCGCTGCAGATGGGCGCGGATATCGCGGTCAACAGCCGGGAAAAGGACCTGGAAGCCGAGATCGCACGCCTCACTGGCGGCCGCGGGGTGGATAAGACCTTTGAGTGCGTGGGCCATGAAAGCTGCTTCCGCCAGGCCATCAACACCCTGCGTCACGGCGGCACCGCCGTTATTGCCGGGATCTACGAAGATCAGGACCTGCACTTCGCTCCGGCACGGCTGGTGACCCATGAGATCAGGGTCCAGGGCACCCAGGGCTACTGCTGGGATTTTCCGGTGGCTATCGCCGCGGCGAAGCGTATCCCCCTTGAAAAACTGATCACCCACACCTTCCCGTTATCCCGGCTCCAGGACGCTCTGGATACGGCTCTGGATCAGAGCAGCGGCAGCATCAAGGTGCTCCTCCTGCCTGATGGGGCCGGCAGCTGAGGGCGACGGGCTTCGTGTTATCCGTTTTCTCATCCGCTGAATGCAGGAAAGTCAGGTGAGCGCATGCTTTCGGGATTTATGATCTCCCTTGAGTCCATCCTGCCTGTGGTGGTGCTGATCCTGCTGGGCTTTCTTTTCAGGTGGCGCGGATTCGTCACCGAAGCCGGCGCGGAACAGTTGAACCGCCTGAGCTTCCGGGTGCTGCTGCCGGCCATGCTGCTGCGCAGTGTGATCACCGCCGATTTCACCCGGGACATGGATCTGACGATCATCCTGACCGCGCTGGGGCTCAGCCTGATCTCATTCGCCGCCGCCCTGATCCT
>CADCQZ010000027.1 GCA_902803675.1 uncultured Eubacteriales bacterium | reverse complement strand
GACCTGCGCCGCGCCCTGCGAAAGGGCCTGCGTGCGCCCCAATGAGGTGCCCGTGCGGGACACGCTCAACCGGCTGTACTACCAGGTGCTGCCCCGGTGTGAGACCGCGCTGCCCTCGGACGAGGACCGCCTGAGGAGCGATATCTGCGGGATCCCGATCGAGAACCCCTTCCTTTTGAGCTCCTCGGTGGTGGGCAGCACCTACGACATGTGCGCCCGGGCCTTCGAGGCCGGCTGGGCGGGGGTCTCCTTCAAGACCGTCTGCTCCCTGGACATCCACGAGAACTCCCCGCGCTTTTCCGCCGTCACCGGGGATTCCGGCGGCATCATCGGCTTCAAGAACATCGAGCAGCTCAGCGATCACAGCGTGGAAGAGAACATGAAGATCTTCCGGGATCTCAAGAAGAACTATCCGTCCAAATTCATCCTCGCCTCCATCATGGGGCAGAATGAGCAGGAATGGGGCACCCTGGCCCGGCAGTGCGAGGACAACGGCGCCGACGCGGTGGAGCTGAATTTCTCCTGCCCCAACATGGCCGAGGGCGGCCTGGGATCGGATATCGGCCAGGTGCCGGAGCTGGTGGAACGGTTCACCGCCGCGGCCAAAGCCGCCTGCTCCATCCCCGTCATCGTCAAGCCCACGCCCAACGTGGCGGAAATGGCTCCCGCCGGCAGGGCCGCCAAACGGGGCGGGGCGGACGGGCTGTCCGCCATCAACACCATCAAATCCGTGGTGGGCGTGGACATGCACACCTACCTGTCCGCGCCCGCGGTGCGGGGCAGGTCCGCCGTGGGCGGCTACAGCGGCAATGCCGTCAAGCCCATCGCCCTGCGCTTTATCGCCGAGCTGAAACGGGACCCGGAGCTCAAAGGGCTGCACCTGTCCGGCATGGGCGGCGTGGAGACCTGGCAGGACGCCCTGGAGTTCATCCTCCTGGGCGCCGGATCCATCCAGGTGACCACCGCCGTGATGCAGTACGGCTACCGGATCATCGACGACCTTAAAGCGGGCCTCAACTTGTATCTCACGGAAAAGGGCTTTTCTTCCGTCAGGGACGCCGTGGGCCTGGGCCTGGATTCCCTCAGCCCCACCACCGATGTGCTGGAGCGGGACACGGTGGTCTATCCCCGGTTCGACCCGACCCGCTGCGTGGGCTGCGGCCGCTGCGAGATCTCCTGCGCGGACGGCGGGCACCAGGCCATCCGCCTGGATGAGAACAGGCGCCCCGTGCTCAACGGCAGGAAATGCGTGGGCTGCCATCTGTGCGTCCTCGTCTGCCCCCAGCGCGCCATCGCGCCGGGCAGCAGGCGTGTCAGCAAGATCCCGCGGTAAGCCCCACCCGCGTCAAACGATCGGGGACCGTTTTTGTTTGGTCGATCACACAGGGTCTTGCTGCGGCTTGACAAAACCACCCCCGTGTAGTACGATGCACTACACGGGGGTGGTTTTATGTCTTTTTCTATCAGACTGACCGATGATGAGAGGGCACTGGCGGAGAGCTATGCCAAACTGCATTCCTATTCTTTATCGGAAGCGTTCAAAAAAGCTCTGTTCGAGAAGATCGAGGACGAATATGATATCACGATCGCGCAGGAAGCCTATGATGAGTATATCGCGGATCAAAGAAAAAGCCGTCCCATCAGTGAGCTTTGGAAGGAATGCGGGCTATGAGCTTCAGCGTAGAGACAACGGCAAGGTTTGACAGGGAATTCAAAAAGCTCGATCGGTATACTCAAAGAATGATCAAAGCCTGGATCGAGAAAAACCTTGTTGACTGTACAGATCCCAGAGCACACGGAAAGGGACTGACTGCCGACCGAAGCGGGCAGCGGCGGTATCGGATCGGGGATTACCGTCTCATCTGCCTGATCGAGGATGATAAACTGGTCATCCTCGCTCTTTCGATCGGCCACAGGAGCGATATTTACAGGAGACCGGTCTGAAGATCCGTCACATTTCTAACCTATACAAAACCAGGGACCACGCGGCCCCTGATCTTTTTTCTGTCCCTTTTTACAGGATCTGAGAGAGCAGCACCACCAGGCAGCAGGCCACGGCGGTGGGGAACAGCCCCGCTCCCACCCAGGCCAGCACGATCCCCACGATGAGGGCGGCCGCGCCCGCGACGGGCGCCCCGGCCGACTCCACGATGGCGGGCACCGTCATCACGGCCAGGGTCACATAGGGCACATAGAACAGGAACGATCTCAAAAACCGGTTCTTGATGGGCCGGCGGATCAGCGTCATGGGCAGCACCCGTATGAGGAACGTGACGCCCGCCATGATCAGGATATAGATCCAGCTGCTCATTTACGCGCCCTCCTTTACCGGAAACAGGACGGCGGCGGCGCCGGCGATCACCGCGGTCAGCAGGATGATCCTGAAGCCCTCCCCGACGGAAGCGAAAAACGGTATCCGGGACCACAGAAAGCTGATCAGGAACGAGATGAGCACCGTGCCCAGGATCACCCTGTTCTTCCGGGCGGGAGGGATGATGATGGCCAGGAACATGCCGTAGAGCGCCACGCTCAGGGCATTGACGATGGCCGCGGGCAGAAGGCTGCCGGAAACGATCCCCAGCGCGGTCCCCGCCGCCCAGGGCAGCACGCTGGTCAGCGCCGCGCCGTAGGCGTACAGGGGCTCAGCGGGCCCCTCACCGGCGATGTTCAGGGCGAAGAGCTCATCGGTGATGAACATGCCCATCCCCAGCCGGTCAAGGCTCCCGGTCCCGGGCCGCACCCTCTGGCTCAGGGCGCAGCTCATCAGCAGGTACCGGCAGTTGGCCACCAGGATCACCAGGGCCATCTCCAGATAGGCGCCCTGCGCCGCGATGACCCGGAACCCGGCGTATTCCCCGGCGGAGGCGATGGTGAACAGGCTGGCGAAAAAGCCCTGCAATGCGTCCAGCCCGGCGGCCTTGGCGGTGATCCCCAGGGAAAACCCCACCGCCAGGTATCCCAGGCCCACGGGGATCCCGTCCCGCATCCCCCGGGCGAACAGGTGCCCTTTTGTGCTCATGGTCCCTCCGTGCCTTATTTCCTGCGGTGCCTGAAGAACTCCATCAGGCCCGCGATCTCTTTCCTGTACACCAGGAAGTTGACCGCCGCGCACACCAGGAACGTGACGCCGGTCACCTTCAGGGCCAGGACACACCAGGCGCCGTAGCCCACCGCGCTCATCTCAAAGCCCCGGGTGAGCCACCAGGCCGCGCCCGCCGTCACGGCGTCCGTGAGCATGTATTTGGCGAAATGCCAAAATGGCCTGTCCAGGATATTCTTCCTCAGGTACAGGGCAAAATAGCAGGTGTGGTACAGCATGGCGGCGAAAGTGCCCACGGCGGCGCCCTTCAGGCCGAAAAAGATCACCAGGGGCACCGTGAGGGCGATATTGATGATCGTGGAGATATAGGCGCCGTTCTGGGTCTCCTTAAAGTGGCCCGCCGCCTTGATCATGCGGAAATAGGGCACCCGCAGGCACTGCATCCCGTAGGCCAGCACGATGGATACGGCGAACAGGGGCACGATGTACTCCGCGTCCGTGATCCCGCTGGTGTACACCCTCACGAAGGGCACGATGGTGATGGCCGCGATGGTGAAGATCAGCGTCACCCCCGCGTGCATGATCCACTCCACGGCGCTGAAGGTCCTCATCAGCTTCTGCTTCTCGTTTTTCGCGATCATGTTGCCGAAGAGGGATTCCAGCCCCGTGGTGGCCGTCATCACCAGCTCTTCCACCCCGTAGGTCACATTGAAATACACGCTGTAGACGGACACGTTGCCCAGCGTGGAGAACAGCGTCAGCGCCACCACGTCGATATTGCTGGACACCACCGCCGCGATGTGCTGGGAGAAGCCGTTCCACTTCTGTCGGATGGGCTCGCCCTCCAGGCCGATCTTCCGGTCGATGTCATAGTGCCGGCGCACATACAGCATCTGCCCCAGGGGGCGCATCACGAACACGGCCGCCGTCATCAGCTTCACCGCGTGCACCGACGCCCCCGCCCGCATCAGGATGATGGTGAGCAGCGTGTTCAGGGCGATGGTGCCGAACTGCAGCGTCAGCGGGATGTAGGACTTCTGATCCGCGCTGAGCAGCAGCTGGTAGGTCATGCCGAACAGGTACTGGGCCAGGGTGCTCACGGAGATGATGATCACCAGGGACACGGTGTACCACACGCCGAAATCCCCTTCCACCATGGAAGGGAACACGAAGCACAGCACCGCGATGTACGCGATGAAGATATAGGCCAGCCGGCGGAAGAACCTCTCGGAGGACTTCACCAGGCGGCTGATCTGCCCCTTGTCCTTCTGGGCCAGGGGCTTGTACAGGTTCGCCTGCACCACCGCGCCCACGCCCATGTCCATCAGGGAGATGAAGCTCAAGTAGCTGGTGATGGAGGTGATCAGGCCGTTGACCGACGACCCGTAGTACACCAGAAGGTACCGGGGCAGCACGAAGCCGCACAGGATCGTGATGATCTGCTTCAAGAACCCGGCACCCGTATTGAGCAGGAGTTTTTTCCTCCTGGAAAGGTCATGCTTGTCTGTACTCATCCTCAAGTCCCTTTAAAAACAGTTCTCTGTGAGCTTCACAGCTCAGGCAGTCCATGATCCCGGCCATCTCCGCGCCCCGGTAGCGGTTTTTGAGGCGGGCCCTCATGACCCGGCCCCCGCTCAAACGGTTCAGCGCTTTCAGCAGGAAGGATCTGCGGCCGTGAACGGTCCTCAGATAGTCCTCCAGCGCCTCCCCCGCCAGGGCGGCGTATTTTTCCTCAACGAAACCCGGCTTTTGTATCTCCTCCGACCGTCGGAAGAAAGCTTTCAGGATCTTTTCGCCCTCGTCCCCCTCCGCCAGGCGGACGCCGCCGCCGGCCTTTTTAAGGGGCAGGAAGGTGACGGCCCCTTTATCGCCGATCCCGATCAGCAGGCTCTCCTGCCAGCATTTTTCATCGCTCCCGTCGAACAGGAAATTGCCCTGGCCGTACACGATCGTGCCGCCCCCGAACTCTTCCATGCACCCGATGCAGTGGCTGTGCTGGCACACCACCAGATCCGCGCCCCTTTGGACGAGTTTCCGGCAGATCCTTTGAAGGCCCGGCGAGGGATAGGGATACTGCTCCCGCCCGCCGTGGTAGAGCACGGTCACATGGTCACACCGCGCCTTCAGGTCCGCGACCCGGTCGGGAGTCTCCAGAGCCTCGAAGGGCGCTGCCCCCGGGGAAGCCTCCCCGGCGATGGAAAATTCCCTCTCCGCGCAGGCCAGGAACCCGTAACGGACGCCCCCGGCCTCAAGGATGACGGGCGCCTCCGCCTCCTTCAGGTCCCCGCCCGCTCCCAGGCGGGTGATCCCCGCCCCGTCCAGCGCCCGCAGGGTGCTTTTGAGCCCCCCGGGCCCCTGGTCCATGATGTGGTTGTTGGCGAGGGTGACCAGGTCCGCCCCGATGGCCTTCAGCCCCGAGACGCACTTTTCCGGCGCCGCCAGATGGGGGCCGTGCTTTTTGATGGGGGACGTTGCGTCCGTCAGAGGGGACTCCAGATTGAACACCCGCAGGTCCGCCTTTTTCATCTCCGCCGCCAGCGCGCCGCCCAGCAGCCCGTCCCCGTCGCTTTTCTCAAACAGGGGCACGGCGCTCCCGACGGGCGCGATGTCCGCCCCGATCAATACGCTCATCCGATGCCCCCCTTTTCTCACGTGATCCGCCGCCGGGCAGGCCCGGACAGCTCAAAGCGGGGCCCCCTTCCGGTCCTTGTCGAGGGGCCCGACCGCATCATATCATTTATCCGTGTGTTTGACAAGTTTTGCCCGCTACGCCGGGTCCTCGGGCCGGTAGTTCCTTTCCTCCTCCGGGGGCAGGAGGGGGATGCTCCGCCAGTTTTCACCGGGCCCGAAGTCCCGGGAAAAAAACCCGTCGGGCGCCGCCCCTTCCTCCAGGAAGGCGTACAGGCTCTCCGAAAGGGTTCGGTACCGCGCCGCGGCCAGGTCAAAGAGCTTGTCCAGCCTCAGGTTCGAGGACACGCATCCCGGCAGCTCTTCCGGGCCCATCATCATGTCCAGATACCGCGCCGCGCCCGCCGCTTTCATGGCCGCCGTCAGCAGGGCCCGCTTCACATTGCCGCTGTCCCGCAAAAGATCCCTGTAGAACACCTGATCTTTGACGGACTTGAGCATCACTTTCTCGTCCCACTGCCCGTACAGCCGGGCCATCACCCGGGCGGTGAAGGCGTCGGGCTTCAAAGAGAAGGTCACTTTCGTGCGATAGGGGTCGCGCCCGTCCCTGAGCATGAGGTGCCGGTCGAACTGCGCCTCGATCTTGTCGTGGGAGGGGCCCTCCGCCTCCTCCTTGCGCTCGATATAGCCGTGACAGTAAGCGTCCAGGGTGAAATGGCTCAGGAACCCCATCAGGTAGGCGAGCATGGCCTCCCGGTCCTCTTTTTCCCGCCGGTAGTTCTCCCCGAATGAGATCAGGTGCTCCGCCATGGGCATCCTGTGCATCTTGGATCCGAAGCGGGTCACGTCGTTGGCCTTGAGGCAGTTGTAGTGAAAAAACACGTCCGGCCCCTGGGCGCCGATATCATACAGCGCCCGGTGATCCTTCACCGCCTTTTCGGTATTCCCGTCCAGTTCCCGCAGCGCCCTGTCCCCAAAACGCCAGTGAGCGTAAGTGGTCGGCATGTCGTCCCTCCCGTTATCGTCCCGCCCGGCGGCTCCTCACCTGACCCGGCTGTACACCGGGATCGAGTCAAGGGGCGCCGGCGCCGTGATGAAGCCGCCGCCTTTTTTTGTCTCCCCGGTCCTGATATCCTTCCAGGTCCCCTCGGGCAGGTACACCTGCCTTTCCCTCATGCCGGGGACCATCACCGGCGCCACCAGCAGGTCCGGCCCGAACATGTACTGGTCGCTCAGTTCCCAGCAGGTCCTGTCCTCCGGGAACTCGTAGAACATGGCCCGCATCAGGGGGCTGCCGTCCTCGTGGGCCTGGGCGAAGATCTTTTTAAGATAGGGCTTCAGGCCGATGCGCAGATCATAGTGCTTCCGCATGATCTTCTCGACCTCTTCCCCGTAGCTCCACATCTCGTTGTCCTGGCCCGTGTGCAGATAGCCGCCGCCGAAGTCCCTGTCGTCCAGGGCCGGGATGGTGAAGGGCTCCCGGTCCCCGTGCAGGCGCATCACCGGCTGGAACACCGCCCACTCGTACCAGCGGATCAAGAGCTCCTTGAAGTCCGGATCGAACACGTTCCCCTCCATGAAGCCGCCGATGTCGGTGTTCCACCAGGGGATGCCCGCCAGGCCGATATTGAGCCCCGCCGCGAGCTGATCCCTCATGGACTCCCAGGTGGAGGGCACATCCCCGGACCAGAGCACGTTGCCGTATTTCTGGCTGCCGGCCCAGCCGCTGCGCAGCAGGTTCACCGGCACCTCACGGCCCTCGCGGACCTGGTTGTCATAGAAGGCGCGGCTGTAGCACTGGGGGAAGATATTGCTCACGGCCATGGCCGGGCCCATGTGGTAGCGGTAGTTGTCGTAGTCGTAGGCCACCAGGTCCGGCTCGGAATTGTCCAGCCAGAAGTCGTCGATCCCCAGGGAGGCGTAGTTCTTCCGGCATTTCTCCCACAGGTAGGCCCTCGTCTCGGGATTGGTGGCGTCCAGGGTGACGCAGTCCCCCTGATAGTCATAGGTCTGGGGAGCGCCCCGCTCCGTGCGCATGAGCAGGCCCCGCTCGTCCATCTCCCAGAAATTCTCGCTGCGCTTGTCCACGCTGGGCCACACGCTCACCATCACCCTGATGCCCATGGCGTGGAGCTCGTCCACCATGGCCTTGGGATCCGGCCAGTAGAGCGGGTCGAACTTCCAGTCCCCCTGGACGGTCCAGTGGAAAAAGTCGATGACGATCACGTCAAGCTTGATGCCCATTCTGTGATAGCGCCGGGCCACGTTCAGCACCTCTTCCTGGGTGCGGTAGCGCAGCTTGCACTGCCAGAAGCCCATGTGGTCCTCCGGCATCATCGGCGCCCGGCCCGTCACGGCGGTGTAGTTCCTCAGGATGTCCCGGGGCGCGTCTCCCACGGTCAGCCAGATGTCCATCTCCCGGCAGCAGGCGGCTTCCCACTCCGTCAGGTTCTTCCCGAAGGAGACCCTGCCCACGGCGGGCAGGTTCCACAGGAAACCGTAGCCCAGGTCCGACAGGGCGAAGGGCACGGTGGTCTGGCTGTTCTTCTGGGCCAGCTCCAGCACGCAGCCCTTCAGGTCCATATAGGGCTGCTGGTACTGGCCCATGCCGAAGATCTTTTCCCCGTCGTTGGGCTCATACCGCACCGTCAGGCGCCAGTCCCCGCCCGGATAGGGCTTCCATTCCCGGGATACGGTCTTCAGGCAGTGGCTCTCTTTGGTGACGGAGCCGCCGTAGTTGCGGTAGTGCTCCCGCAGGATCTTTTTCCCGTCCCGGTAAAAGGTCACGACGCCCGCGTGGTTCACCGTGGCGCCGATGCGTCCCACGTCGATGCGGGCCAGGGGCAGGGGATGATACTCCCCGTCTCCCTCCCGCTTCATCTCCTCGCCGATGGTGATGCGGCTCTCCGCCTTTTCCGGTATCTCCGTCAGCGCCCGGTCCTCCCCGCTGAAGGCGGGGGCCATGGCGGCCCTCACCCGCAGGGAATCCCGCCCCCAGGGCTCAAGGCGCAGCGTCTCTCCCCGGCGCCGGCACACCAGCGCCCCGTTGTCGTTGATGAATTCCATGCCGCTTTTCTCCTCTCATTCGTCAAGATCCGCCCGGAACACCGCCGGCAGATCGGATGT
>CADCQZ010000026.1 GCA_902803675.1 uncultured Eubacteriales bacterium | reverse complement strand
GAGCTCCGACACCAGATCCGGACTAACGGGTATAACGCGCACATGGCCGGGATTCACGCGGTCCTTCAGGTCATCGTCCTCATCCAGCACGAAAGCGATGCCGCCGCTCATGCCCGCGGCGAAGTTGTCGCCCACAGGCCCCAGGACGGCCACACGGCCCCCTGTCATGTACTCACAGCCGTGATCGCCCACACCTTCCACCACCGCCATAGCCCCGGAATTGCGCACGGCGAAGCGCTCGCCCGCCATGCCCGCGATGAAAGCCCGGCCAGATGTCGCGCCGTAGAGCGCCACATTGCCGATCAGGGTATCCCGCTCCCGCCAGACGCTTTCCGCCGGCGGGCATATCGCCAGGATGCCGCCGGAAAGGCCCTTCCCCAGGTAATCATTGGCCACGCCGTGCAGGGTGATCTTCTGCCCCGAAGGCAGGAAAGCCCCGAAGGACTGGCCCCCGCAGCCCCGGGCCGTGACGGTCCTCTCCCCGCTGAGCATCGTGCCGAAAGCGCGGTCCGCGGTCGTCAGCGTCACATGCTGGCGGGACAGACGGATATCCGCCCGCTCGTTCAATCCAAAGTCATGTTTCGCGTCCGGCATGAAATGAGTGTTGCGGGCAAAGCCGGTCAGGGCGCTCAGGTCCATCCCGGCATCCGGCTTCGACCTGAGCAGGTCACTGCGGCCCACCAGTTCATCCACGGTCCTGGCCCCAAGGCGGGCCATGATACCGCGCATCTGGCCCGCGATGAACAGCATGAAGCGCTCCACGTATTCCGGCTTCCCGGAAAAACGTCTGCGCAGTTCCTCATCCTGGGTGGCGATGCCGAAGGGGCAGGTGCCCAAATGGCACACCCGCATCATCCGGCACCCCATGGTGATCAGCGGGGCGGTGGCGAAGCCGAACTCCTCAGCCCCTAAA
This sequence comes from uncultured Eubacteriales bacterium, assembly GCA_902803675.1. Next base: position 4,447 of record CADCQZ010000026.1, on the reverse strand, counting down.
AGCAGCGCCACCATCACGTCGTGCCCCGTCATCAGTTTGCCGTCCGTCTCCAGGGTCACCTTCTGGCGGAGCCCGTTGCGGCAGAGCACCTGGTGCGCCTCCGCCAGGCCGATCTCCCAGGGCAGGCCCGCGTGATGCACGGAGCTCATGGGCGCCGCGCCCGTACCGCCCTCGCCGCCGGAGATGAGGATGCCCCCCGCCCCGGCCTTCGCCACGCCGCTGGCGATGGTGCCCACACCCGTGGAGGACACCAGCTTCACCGTGATCTTCGCCTTTTCATTGGCGCACTGCAGATCATAGATCAATTCGGCCAGGTCCTCGATGGAGTAGATATCATGATGGGGCGGCGGGGATATGAGGGAAATGCCGGGCGTGGAGCAGCGGGTCCTGGCCACGTCGGATGTTACCTTCGCCCCCGGCAGGTGACCGCCCTCCCCCGGCTTGGCGCCCTGGGCCATCTTGATCTGGATCTCCCTGGCGGAGAGCAGGTATTCCCGGGTGACACCGAAGCGGCCGGAGGCCACCTGCTTGATGGCGGAATTGAGATCCGTGCCGTACCTCTCGGGCAGTTCCCCGCCCTCGCCGCTGTTGGAGCGCCCGCCCAAATGGTTCATGGCCCGGGCCAGGCACTCATGAGCTTCCCGGGAAATGGAACCGTAGCTCATGGCGCCGGTGCGGAACCGTTTCACGATGCTTTCCGCGCTCTCCACCTCGCTGATATCCACCGGCCGGCAGGCCTCAAAGCGGAAGGTGAGCATGGACCGGATGGTGCGGGGGCCTTCGTTCTCCACCCGCTCGGCGTACCGGTCGAACAGGACGGGATCGTCCGTCCAAACCGCCTGCTGCAGCATGTGGATGGTCTCGGGGCTGTAAAGGTGTTCCTCCGCGCCGGGCCCGGTGCGCAGCCTGTGAAGGCCCACACTGATGAGGCCCTGAGGAGCGCCGGAGAACGCGGCCCGGTGATGGTATCGCAGATCGGCCTCCACCTGTTTTAAGTCCGTGCCGCCCAGGGACGCAGGCGTGTTGGTGAAATAGGTATCCACGAACTGACGGTCCAGCCCCACCGCCTCGAACAGCTGAGCGCTCTGATAGGCCTGCAGAGTGGACACTCCCATCTTGGAAGCGATCTTGAGCACCCCCGCGGTGAGCGCCCTGTCATATTCCTTCACAGCCTCTTCGGGTGCTTTGGGGATCCGGCCCCGCTCACACAGGGCCTTCACGCAGGCATGGGCCAGGTACGGGTCCACGGCCCGGGCGCCGAAGGCGATCAGCATCGCCAGGTGGTGCACATCCCGGGGCTCCCCGCTTTCCAGGATCACGGATACCGCCGTGCGCTTTTTGATGCGGATCAGGTGCTGCTCCAGAGCGGACACCGCCAGCAGCGACGGGATCGCCGGATGGGCCGCGTCCAGCCCCCGGTCGGAGAGGATCAGGATGTTCACCCCGTCCCGGCACGCCCTGTCACAGGCAGTGAAAAACGCCTCCACCGCGTCCCGAAGACTGTCCCGGACGTCATAGAGCAGGGAAACGGTGCGCACCGAAAACGCCGGGTGATCCATGGCCCGGATACGGGAGAGCTCCTCTTCCGTGAGCACGGGGGTCTTCATTTCCAGCACAGTGCAGTTATCGGGCCCGGAGCCCAAAAGATTGCCGTCATCGCCGATATAGATGGAGCAGTCGGTCTTGATCTCCTCCCGCAGGGCGTCGATGGGCGGGTTGGTCACCTGGGCGAAGCGCTGCTTGAAATAGTCGTACAGGGAGGGGCGGGCTTTGGACAGCGCCGCGATGGGCTCGTCCGCGCCCATGGACACGATGGGCTCCGTGCCCTTGAGCGCCATGGGCAGGATCACGTCATGCAGGTCCTCATAGGTATAGCGGAACGCCCGGCACAGGCGGCCGCGCTCCGTTCCATCCGGATCCGAAGGGCATTCCATGGCCGGGGGGAGGTCCGACAGGCGCACCAGATGCTCCATCCACTCGGAATAAGGCCGCTCGTTATAATACCGGAGCTTCAGGTCCCCGTTCTCCGTGAGCTGTCCGGAAGCGAGATCCGCCTCCAGGACATCCCCGCCTTTCAGCTTCCAGCGCCGCACGATACGGGCGTCCAGCTCATAAAGCGCTCCCGCCTCGGAGGACAGGATCAGCCTGCGGTCGTCGGTGAGAGCACAGCGCAGAGGCCTCAGGCCGTTGCGGTCCAGAGAAGCGCACACCGTGTCCCCGTCCGAATACAGGATCGCCGCGGGCCCGTCCCAGGGCTCCATCATGGTGGCGTAATAACGGTACAGATCCTGCCAGGGCGTCTCCCGCCGGAGCCCCTGCCAGGGCTCGGGCAGCAGCACCATCCCCGCCAGGGACAGGGGCATGCCGTTCATGTTCAGGAACTCCAGGGCGTTGTCCAGCATCTGGCTGTCGCTGCCGCCCTCGGTCACCACCGGCAGCACCCGCGCGATCTCCTCCCGGAGAACGGGAGAGCGCATGGTCTCCTCCCGGGCCTTCATGCGGTCATGATTGCCCCGGATGGTATTGATCTCCCCGTTGTGCAGCAGCATCCGCTGCGGATGCGCTTTGCTCCAGGAGGGAAAAGTATTGGTGGAGAACCGGGAGTGCACCAGGGCCAAACGGGAAACGCAGCGCACGTCCTGCAGATCATCATAAAAGGAACGCAGCTGGCCCGCCAGCATCATGCCCTTGTACACCACGGTGCGGCAGGACAGGGAGCAGATATAACTATCCGTATCCTGCTTCTCGAAGATCCTGCGGAGCACATAGAGCCTCCGGTCGAAGTCCTGCCCCGGCCGGATAGGATCGGGGCGCTTCAGGAAGCACTGCATGATGCGGGGCATGGACCGCCGGGCCCCGGCCCCCAGCTGGGCCGGATGGCAGGGCACATGGCGCCATCCCAGTACAGGGATGCCCTCGGTCTTCGCCAGCTGCTCAAAGATCCGGCAGATATTGCCGACCCCCGTCTCGTCATCCGGCAGAAAGAACATGCCCACGCCGTAGTCTCCAGGCCCTCCCAGGGGGATGCCTTCCTCCCGGGCCCAGGCCTTGAACAGGGCGTGGGGCAGGTTCATCATGATGCCTACACCGTCGCCGGTGGTGCCCGGGGCGTCGCAGCCGGCCCGGTGGGCCAGGCGCTCCACGATGGTCAGGGCCTGGTCCACCGTGCGGTGGGTGCTTTTGCCGCTCAGGTCCACCACGGCGCCGACGCCGCAGCTCTCATGTTCCAGTTCCTCGTGATACAACGGATACCGTGGATCCAGCATCAGTCTCCCTCCGTCCCCTTTGACGATCTGAGGATATCGGCCGCGTGATCGGCCATTTTCACCCCGTGGCTCATGGCGTACTGCTGCAGGGCTCGGTGAGCCTCAGGCTCCGTGATGCCCCGTTCACGCATCAGCAGCTGTTTTGCCTGCTCCACGATCTGTTTTTCGTCCCCCGTGCGCTTCGGCAGGCGCATCCGGTGCAGCTGGCTGAGCATCTCCACCGCTCCCAAAAGAGCCTGGGAGGATACAGGGGCTGTCAACCGGAAGATCTCCGGCGATTCGCACTTTTCAAGCACCGCCGGCCTTCCGATCAGCAGGATCCGGATACGGTCCCCGTGATCCCACTGCATCTCATCCGGGTCGCAGCCCGGCATCGGCCCGAAGATCACAGCGATGCCGTCCTCGCACTCATTGACAGCGCGCCGAAGCTCCGCGCCGGATCCGCAGCAGCGGAACACCGGGTATCCGGAGGAAGCCAGAAGCCGGCTCAGCTGCTGCCTGGCCCCTTCCGACGCGCTGGCGATCACGATCCTTGCCACCGGCTCTCCCTCCCTTCGTCACAAGATCCCGTCATGACGGGCCTACCCTTCGGGTCAATACAGTACCAGGTACCGGTCGATCTCCCAGCGGCTCACATGGGTCCTGTAGGCGTCCCACTCCTTCAGCTTGCCTTCCACGTACTGGGAAAGCACATGCTCGCCCAGGCACCCGCAGATGACCGGATCGGCCCTCAGGCATTCCACGGCCTCAAAGAGCGTGCCGGGCAGGGACTTGATGCCCTTCTTTTCACGGGTGGACGCGTCCATGGCGAAAATGTTCTCGGTGATCTCATCCGGCGGCGTCATCCCCTTCTCGATACCGTCCAGGCCCGCCGCCAGGCACACGGCCATGTTCAGGTAAGGGTTGCATGCCGGATCGGGGCAGCGCAGCTCCACCCGGGTGCCCATGCCCCGGGCAGCCGGGATGCGGATGAGGGCCGAGCGGTTGGACGCGCTCCAGGCCAGATAGCAGGGCGCCTCGTAGCCGGGCACCAGACGCTTGTAGCTGTTCACCAACGGGTTGGTGACGGCGGCCATGCCGCGCACATGAGCCAGGATGCCGGCGATGAACGAGTAGGCTTCTTTGCTCAGGCCCCGCTTGTCCTCAGGGTCGGCGAACACGTTTTTCCCGGCCCTGAACAG